>NZ_JAIFJY010000010.1:0-240940 GCF_051835185.1 Klebsiella sp. K5-306 | reverse complement strand
TGCGCGGCGTTGACGGTCACGATGCTGACTCGATTAAACGCGCGGTGGAAGAAGCGCGTGCGGTCACCGACAAACCGTCCCTGCTGATGTGCAAAACCATCATCGGTTTCGGTTCGCCGAACAAAGCAGGTACCCACGACTCCCACGGCGCGCCGTTGGGCGACGCGGAAATCGCGCTGACCCGCGAAGCGCTCGGCTGGAAACACCCGGCGTTTGAAATCCCGTCTGAAATCTATGCCCAGTGGGATGCGAAAGAAGCCGGTCAGGCGAAAGAGTCCGCGTGGAACGAGAAATTCGCCGCCTACGCCAGAGCCTTCCCGCAGGAAGCCGCCGAGTTTACCCGCCGTATGAAAGGCGAGATGCCGGCTGATTTCGACGCGAAAGCGAACGAATTCATCGCGAAGCTGCAGGCTAACCCGGCGAAAATCGCCAGCCGCAAAGCGTCGCAGAACGCCATTGAAGCCTTCGGCCCGCTGCTGCCTGAGTTCCTCGGCGGCTCCGCTGACCTGGCGCCAAGTAACCTGACCCTGTGGTCCGGCTCTAAGGCTATCAACGAAGACGCTGCCGGTAACTATATCCACTACGGCGTGCGTGAATTCGGTATGACCGCGATTGCCAACGGTATCGCCCTGCACGGCGGTTTCCTGCCGTACACCTCCACCTTCCTGATGTTCGTCGAGTACGCGCGTAACGCGGTACGTATGGCGGCGCTGATGAAGCAGCGTCAGGTGATGGTCTACACCCACGACTCCATCGGTCTGGGCGAAGACGGCCCGACGCACCAGCCGGTTGAGCAGGTGGCTTCCCTGCGCGTCACCCCGAACATGTCCACATGGCGTCCGTGCGACCAGGTGGAATCCGCCATCGCGTGGAAATACGGCGTAGAGCGTCAGGACGGCCCGACCGCGCTGATTCTGTCGCGTCAGAATCTGGCGCAGCAGGAGCGTACCGAAGAGCAACTGGCGAACGTCGCCCGCGGCGGCTACGTGCTGAAAGATTGCGCCGGTCAGCCGGAGCTGATCTTCATCGCCACCGGCTCTGAAGTGGAGCTGGCGGTTGCCGCTTACGAAAAACTGACTGCCGAAGGCGTGAAGGCGCGCGTGGTTTCCATGCCGTCCACCGACGCGTTCGACAAGCAGGATGCGGCTTACCGTGAAGCGGTGCTGCCGAAAGCGGTCTCTGCGCGCGTGGCCATCGAAGCGGGTATCGCCGACTACTGGTTCAAATACGTGGGCCTGAACGGCGCGATCGTTGGCATGACCACCTTCGGTGAGTCAGCGCCGGCGGAGCAGCTGTTTGAAGAGTTTGGCTTCACCGTGGACAACGTTGTCGCGAAAGCGAAAGCGCTGCTGTAGTCCTTTCCCCCTTCCCGGGGGGCGGCGCGGTAAAGCCGCGCCTTGCCCGGGCTACGGGGCCAGCGCGGTCGGGTAGTCCGGACCGGTGCGCGGCACCGCCAGCGGGAAAAGAATCTGGCTTCACCGTAGACAACGCGGTTGCCAGAGTAAAAGCACTGTTGTTATTTTCGACCGTTAAAATCCGGCCCCTCATCGCTGTCTGGTGGGAGGGCCGTTATAATGTTGATTGTCTATTTCACATATATGTAACGTTGTGATTAACAAAACAGTATCAGACAGACATTTGTGGCATGTTTCTTAACTCGGACAACAGAGAAGGAATAACACCATGGCCACTGAGTATGTTGACTACCTGATCCTCGGCGACGAGCATCACGGCGAAATCCATCGGGATATTAAAAGCCACTCTCTGCGGGTCCGTTCGAAATACGCCGCCGGTTCCGGCAGGGGAGACGCTTCTGCTGCGCAGCCGAAAATGGCGAACTACAAAGTACATGAATATCCGGCGCAGGATGGACGATTTTATCTGGTGGCGACCAACTATTCGCTGGCCGATTTTGACGTTGAGGAAGCGCTAATAAAGTCGAGAATACATCCGCTGAGAAGCTAGCGGCGGTCCTCCCGAAGAGGCCGGGTAATGCTACCCGGCCTGTGAGATGATTAACGACCCGCTTTTAGCTTCTGATAATACTCTTCATAAAGCGTGCTGGCGCTGCCGACATCGTTCTGCCATTCGCCTTTCTGAATCGTCGCGGCGTCCGGATAGAGTGATTTATCATTGGCGACCTCCGGGCTCAGCATTTTACGCGCGGCCAGGTTTGGCGTCGGGTAACCGATAGTTTCTGCAACCTGTTTGGCCACTTCCGGGCGCAGCAGGAAGTTGATCAGCTTCAGCGCGCCGTCGACGTTTTTGGCATTGGCCGGAATCGACAGGCTATCCATCCAGAAGATGCCGCCTTCTTTTGGCCACACGACTTCCAGCGGCGTACCGGCCTGACGCGCAACCCACGCGGAGCCATTCCACACCATGCCGAGATTTACCTCGCCTTCCATATACGGGTTCGCCGGGTTATCGGAGTTGAACGCCGCGACGTTCGGCATTAGTTTTTTCAGCTCGTTATAGGCCGCTTCAATCTCTTTCGGATCGGTAGTATTGCCGGAGTAGCCCAGTTTACGCAGCGCGACCTGGAACACTTCGCGCGCGTCGTCGGTCAGCAGCAGGCTGCTCTTATACTCTGGCTTCCATAGATCCGCCCAGCTGCTAACGGTTTTCGGATCGATCTCATCGCTATTGATTCCGATGGCCGTCGCGCCCCAGATGTACGGAATAGAGTAATCGTTATTCGGGTCGAACGGTTTATTGAGCATTTCAGGATCGAGATTGCCGAAGTTGCTCAGCTTGCTCTTATCGATCTTCTGCAGCATGCCCTCTTTACGCATTTTGTCGACGAAGTAGGTGGAAGGTACCACCAGGTCATAAGCGCCGTCTTTATAGGTTTTGAGCTTGGCATACATGGTTTCGTTCGACTCGTAGGTCGAATAGATCACCTTGATGCCGGTCTCTTTGGTGAATTGCTCCAGCAGCCCCGGCGGGACATATTCGGTCCAGTTGTAGAAATAGATCGTTTTGCTATCGTCCGCGTGCGCGGCGCTCATCCCGATTGCCAGAGCGCCCGCAGCGAGCAGGTGGCGTGACCATTTTTTCATTTTAACGTCCCCTGAGTTTTATCACGTGCAATTATCTGGCTGGCAATGACCATCACCAGCGACAGAACCAACAGAATCGTCGCCAACGCATTGACCTCTGGCGATACCCCAACTTTGACCATCGAATAGATCTTCAGCGGCAGGATCTCATAGCCCGGCCCGGTTACAAACGAAGAGACCACCACATCATCCATCGACAGGGTGAAGCTCAGCAGCCACCCTGCAGCCACCGCGGGCAGCGCCAGCGGCAAAATGATCTTTCGCAGAATCGTCATTTCGCTGGCGCCGAGATCTTTCGCTGCTTCCAGCATCCGCACGTCAAAACCTTTCAGGCGCGAAAACACCGTGACCACCACGAAGGGCAGGCAAAAGGTGATGTGGGAAAACAGCAGCGACCAGAATCCCAGCTGAATACCGATCAGCATAAACAGCACCAGCAGCGAAATCGCCATCACGATATCCGGGGACATCATCACCACAAACAGCATCCCGCTGACGAACGGCTTGCCGCGAAAGCGATAGCGGTACAGCGCGACGGCGGTCAGCGATCCGATAAGCGTAGCGAAAGTCGCCGACAGCACCGCCATGGTCAGCGAGTGCTGCGCTGCCTGCAGCAGACTGTCGTTATTCATCAGCAGGCTATACCAGTTGGTGGTAAAACCCTGCCAGTTAATGCCGAAGCGCGAACTGTTAAACGAGTTAACGATCAGGATAATAATGGGAATGTAGAGATACGCGTAAATAGCGGTCATAAAGCCGCCGCGCAGCAGTCGACCGATCATTCCAGCTCCACCTTTTTATTCAGTAAACGCGCTGCGCGCCAGTAAATCAGCAGCATCAGGCCCATCACCAGCGTTAGCGTAATGCTGGTCGCCGCACCGAACGGCCAGTCGCGGATGTTGAGGAACTGGCTCTTAATGACGTTACCAATCAGTAGGTTTTTCGCGCCGCCCATCAGGTCAGACACGTAGAACAGCCCCATTGCCGGAAGCATCACCAGCAGGCAGCCGGCAATAATGCCCGGCATGGTCAGCGGAATGATGATGCGGATAAAGGTTTGTAGTTTATTGGCGCCGAGATCTTTCGCCGCTTCCAGCAGCGGACGATCGAGCTTTTCGATGCTGGAGTAGAGCGGCATCACCATAAACGGCAGCAGAATATAGACCAGGCCGATAATGACCGCCGATGGCGTATACATGATGCGCAGCGGCGTATCGATGACGCCCAGCCATAGTAAAAATTCGTTCAGATAGCCCTTGGTGCTGAGGAAAATTTTCAGTCCGTAGATACGAATCAGCGAATTGGTCCAGAACGGCACAATCAGCAGAAACAGCATCAGCGGGCGTACCTTCTCCGGCAGCCTTGCCAGAAACCAGGCGAAAGGGTAGCCAAGCGCCAGACAGGCCAGGGTCGCCATGAACGCCATATTCAACGAATGCAGCAGCACGTCGTAGTAGAGCGGATCGAGCAGGCGCGCGTAGTTATCCAGCGTAAAGACCAGCTTGACGAAGTTGGTATCGTCGCGGGTCAGAAAGCTGGTGGCGATAATCATCAGGTTGGGCAGAAAGACAAACAGCACAAGCCAACCCACGATGGTGGCAATCACCACATTCTGGAATTTACTGGTGTTCTTCATCGGCCAGCACAACCTCCCAGCTTTCTACCCAGTTAATGGCCATTTTCTGGTCGAGAGAGTGGTCAAAATCAGGGTCGTCTTCATTGAAGAATTCGCTGACCATGACCATTTTGCCGTTTTCCAGTTCGACCACCGATTCCAGCGTCATTCCTTTATAGTTGCGTTCGCGGATATAGCCTATCAGGCCATCGGCTTCATTACTGTGGTGGATCTCATCAACGCGCAGGTCTTCCGGGCGCAGCAGCACGTTGAGCCGCTGGCCTTTTTCAACGGCGAAGTTGACGTAGATATTGCATTCGCGGCCTTCTACGCTGGCACGCACCCGCTGCTCGTCAATCCGCTCGATGACCGTGGCGTTGAAGATGTTGATTTCGCCAATAAAGCTGGCGACAAACAGGTTTTTCGGCTCTTCATAGATTTCGCGCGGCGTGCCGTCCTGCTCGATTTTGCCATCGCGCATCACCACGATACGGTCGGACATGGTCAGCGCCTCTTCCTGATCGTGGGTGACGAAGACGAAGGTGATGCCGAGTTTACGCTGCAGCGCCTTCAGCTCGTTCTGCATCTGTTTACGCAGTTTATAATCAAGCGCTGAGAGGGATTCATCCAGCAGCAACAGGCGCGGTTTGTTAACCACCGCGCGGGCAATCGCCACGCGCTGCTGCTGTCCGCCGGAAAGCTGATGCGGTTTGCGCTGGGCGAACTCTTCAAGCTGCACCATTCGCAGGGCGTCGTGGACGCGGGGAGCGATTTCCGCCGCCGGGGTTTTCTGCATCCGCAGGCCGAAGGCGACGTTCTCAAACACCGTCATGTGCGGAAAGAGCGCATAGCTTTGAAAGACGGTGTTCACGTGGCGGTTTTCCGCCGGGATATGGGTGATATCTTGATCTTCGAGATGGATTCGGCCGCTATCGACGGTTTCCAGTCCGGCGATAAGACGAAGAACGGTTGTTTTACCGCAGCCAGAGGGGCCAAGCAGGGTGAGAAACTCACCGTTGTTGATGGTCAGATTGAGGCCGGAGATTACCGTTTTACCATCAAAGCTTTTGCGAATTTCCGTCAGCTGAACCAGCGGAGAACGCGAACGCGGTTGTATATTCAATTTTTGACTCTGTCCCATGTAGACGCAGCGGAAAGCTTACCGATGCGGGGTTTGTGGTTAACCACCTTTGGGTTTGCACATAAAATAATAAGGCCGAGCATTCTACGGCAAACGCCTGTAATCGCCAATGATTGATGCGCCATGATGAGCTACCTTTACAACATTATCGTTCGAAATGTATTAAATTCTCATTTGCCGGGCTAAAAATGACCTGACGCAATATTTGTCTTTTCCGGCTTATCAATAATGTTGTCACAAAAGAAGAGGGTGGCTACATGGATAAATTGCTTGAGCGTTTTTTGCAGTACGTTTCTTTGGACACGCAGTCGAAGCCTGGCGTGCGGCAGGTACCGAGCACGGAAGGACAGTGGAAGCTGTTACGGCTGCTTCAGGCGCAGCTTGAAGAAATGGGACTCGTGAACGTGACGCTGAGTGAAAAAGGGACGGTCATGGGCACCCTGCCAGCTAACGTTGCGGGCGATATTCCGGCGATTGGCTTTATTTCCCACGTCGACACGTCGCCTGACTTCAGCGGCAAGAACGTCAATCCGCAGATCGTAGAAAACTATCGCGGCGGTGATATCGCACTCGGTATTGGCGATGAGGTGCTTTCGCCGGTGATGTTCCCGGTACTGCACCAGCTGCTGGGGCAGACGCTGATTACCACCGATGGTAAAACGCTGCTCGGCGCCGATGATAAAGCCGGTATCGCGGAGATCATGACCGCGCTGGCGACGTTGAAGGCGAAGGAGATTCCCCACGGCGATATCCGCGTGGCCTTTACGCCAGACGAAGAGGTGGGCAAAGGGGCGAAGCATTTCGATGTCGCCGCGTTTGATGCCCGCTGGGCCTATACCGTCGACGGCGGCGGCGTGGGCGAACTGGAGTTTGAGAATTTTAACGCCGCGTCGGTTACGATTAAGATCGTGGGCAATAATGTGCATCCTGGCACCGCGAAAGGAGTGATGGTCAACGCCCTGTCGCTGGCGGCGCGTATCCATGCCGAGGTGCCTGCTGACGAAGCGCCGGAAACCACCGAAGGCTATGAGGGCTTCTATCATCTGGCCAGTATCAAAGGCACGGTGGATCGCGCCGACATGCACTACATCATCCGCGACTTTGACCGTAAGCAGTTTGAAGCCCGCAAGCGCAAAATGATGGAGATCGCCAAAAAGGTCGGCAAAGGGCTGCATCCGGATTGTTATATTGAGCTGGTCATCGAAGACAGCTATTACAATATGCATGAGAAGGTGATGGCGCATCCGCACGTGGTGGAGATCGCCCGTCAGGCGATGGTGGATTGCCAAATCGATCCGCAGATGAAGCCGATTCGCGGCGGTACCGACGGCGCCCAGCTCTCCTTTATGGGGCTGCCGTGCCCGAACCTGTTTACCGGCGGCTATAACTACCACGGCAAGCATGAGTTTGTGACGCTCGAAGGCATGGAGAAGGCGGTGCAGGTGATTGTGCGTATCGCCGAGCTAACGGCAAAACGAGGCGCGTAACGTACAGGCCCGGTAAGGCGTTAGCCGCTACCGGGCGAACCGAAGACTTAGTCCTCAAAGAACCAGTAGCCGCTGTTGACCAGCGCGGCCAGCAGGGCCAGGAAGGAGGGATCTTCCAGCGCATCGCCAAGATGCTCTGCATTGAGCGTCAGGTGGGTTGCCAGCGCGTCCAGCGCCGGGCGGTGCGGAGAGTTAATTTTCTCGCCATTGACGAACACCTCACCATCAATTCGCAGCACGCGCAGGCCGCCGAGACGTGTCAGCTTATCCCCCTGCTGCAGGGCATCGTAAATCTCATCCGGCTGGTACGGCGGCTCCGGCGGCGCCACGTCCAGCTCGTGGCGGGACTGAGTAATAAATTCGCCAAACCACTGCTTAAAGTGCTCTGGCTGATTAATTAATCCCAGCATCATATCGCGCAGGCGGTCCAGCTCGACGGGCATAATATCCGCAGGATGCTCGCGCGACGGCACGTCCGGGTCGGCGTAGCGCTGGCTACCCAGTTCACGCTGTAGAATATAATCGGCAAAGCCGCTGAACAGCTCGCGGGCGTTAGGCGCGCGATAGCCGACCGAATAGTTGAGCGAGTTTTCCAGCGAGTAGCCTTCGTGCGGGAACCCCGGTGGGATATACAGAATATCGCCTGGCTCCATCTCTTCATCGATAATGGCTTCAAACGGGTCGACCTGCAGCAGGTCCGGGTGCGGACAATGTTGCTTCATCGGCACCTTTTCGCCCACGCGCCAGCGGCGGCGACCGGTACCCTGAATGATAAACACGTCGTATTGGTCGAGATGCGGGCCGACGCCGCCTCCCGGAACGGAAAACGAGATCATCAGATCGTCAATGCGCCAGTCGGGAAGGGCGCGGAACGGGTGCATCAGCGCCGCCGTCGGCTGGTGCCAGTTATTGACCGCCTGTACCAGCAGCGACCAGTTATTTTCGCTCAGATGGTCGTAGCTCTCAAACGGACCGTGGCTGACCTGCCATTTACCGTCCTGATGACTGACCAGGCGACTGTCGACTTCGCTCTCCATCGCCAGTCCGGCCAGCTCGTCCGGGCTTAACGGATCGACGAAATTAGCAAAGCCCCGTTTCAGCACTACCGGGCGTTTTTGCCAGTAGCGTTCGATAAAGTCGGGCCAGTTAAGCGTTAATTGATAATCCATATTTATATTCCACAGCAGGTGTCTGTCAGGGATTATAACGGATGCGGCACCAGCATGATGCAGGCGCCGTTAAAAAACCGACTGTTTTAGCTCTCTTTATCTTCCAGGGCCTGGCGGCCAAAAATAACTTCCATGCAGGCGCCGCCGAGCAGGCTCTCTTCGGCGAGAATTCGACCATCGTACTGGGCAACGATATCTCGCGCGACGGAGAGCCCCACGCCCTGGCCGGGACGCAGCGTGTCGGCGCGCTGGCCGCGATTGAATACCGCGCTGCGCATCGTGTGGGGGATCCCGGGACCATCATCCTCTACGAGGATGTGTAAATGGTTGTCGTTGGTCTGACGGACGGAGACTTCGACAAACTCCAGACAGTATTTGCAGGCGTTATCAAGCACGTTGCCCATCACTTCCATAAAATCATTCTTTTCGCCGACAAAACTGATTTCCGGCGAAATATCCAGGCTAATATTCACGCCTTTGCGCTGGTAAACTTTATTCAGCGCCGAGGTCAGGCTATCGAGCAGCGGAGCGATGGGATGCAGCTCGCGACTCAGCAGCGACCCGCCGCTGCGCATGCTGGCACGGTGCAGGTAGTAGCCGATCTGCTGCGAGATACGGCTAATCTGCTCCAGCATTACCGGCTCTGCTTCGTTGACGCTGAGCTTCTCGCCGCGCATGGAGCGTAAGGTGCTCTGCATCACTGCGAGAGGCGTTTTCAGGCTATGGGTCAGGTCGGTCAGGGTAGTGCGGTATTTGTCATAACGCTCGCGTTCGCTTTTCAGCAAGCGGTTGAGGTTGCTGACCAGCCGCGTAAGCTCCCGGGTGGTGTTGGGATTGAGCAGTTCACGGTGATGCTCCTCGAGTTCGCGCACCTCTTTGGCCAGCGATTCAATAGGGCGCAAACTCCACCATGCCGCCACCCACAAAAGCGGGATCACCAGCAGCAGGTTGGCCGCCAGTACGTAGATAAACCAGCTCCATACCATATACGAGCGCTTGAGCTCCACCGGTATGGTGTCGACAACCACGATGCTGAGCTGCGGCATGGTGCTGGTGGCCGGATAGATATTGATCGCCACCGAGTGGGTCATTTCGGAGCTGTCGTCCTCTTCCCGAATGGCATTCAGTTGCTGTTGGATCTCATGATTGTTGTGCTGCAGCATGCTGCTGCTGTCCACGTCGGCCTCAATTTCATGAAAGCCGTTGTTTTTGAGCCATTCCGGTTGGATACGCTTCACCAGCCAGGGAACATCGCGCTGCGCCCATAATAACCGACCGTGAGCGTCGTAAATCAGCGTCACCGTCGGACTTTGCATATTGAGGTTGTCGGGAATATCAACGTCGATGGCGTTGTTTTCCCACTTCGCCAGCATATAGAACAGGTTGCTCTCGCCGCGCAGCAGGCGGAAGGTGGTTTTATCAAAGCTTACGCTATAGCCGACCAGCGCGACCATGCCATAAGACAGCGACAGGATCAGCACCACGGCGGCCGTCGCCAGCAGAAAGCGGACGCGTAACGATAGCGGTAAAATATGCCGCAACAGCCCTTTCATCCGCGCAGTTCGAACAGATAGCCCTGGCCGCGCACGGTGGTAATCACATCCTGCGGATACTCAGCCTGGATTTTTTTACGCAATCGTCCCATCAGCACATCGATGGTATGGCTTTCGCGCAGCTCGGCGTCGGGATAGAGCTGCAGCATCAATGAATCTTTGCTGACTACTTTGCCCCGGTTACGGATCAGGGTTTCCATAATGGTGTATTCAAACGCCGTCAGCTTGATGGGCTGGTCATTAACCGACAGCTCGCGACGCGATAAATCTACCTGGAATGGCGGTATTGAGATCACCTGCGATGCGAGGCCGCTGTTGCGCCGCAGAAGCGCCTGCATACGCGCGGCGACCTCTTCGATGTGAAACGGCTTGGTGACGTAGTCATCTGCTCCGGCGCTCAGCACCTCGACTTTATCTTGCCAGCCTTCACGCGCGGTGAGGACCAGAACCGGTACCGATACGTCGTGGCTGCGCCAGCGGCGAATCAGCGAGAGGCCGTCTTCATCCGGCAGGCCAAGATCGACAATGGCGATGTCCGGAACGTGTTCACCCAGATAGTAATCCGCTTCCTTTGCGTCTTCCGCCGCATCTACCTGATGGCCAAGCTCCTGTAGCTGAACTTTCAGGTGATGGCGCAGCAGAGCGTTATCCTCAACCACGAGTACGCGCATGCCCGTTCTCCATTTTATTTATGATTTGAATAGTTTAGCGCTAATTATACACCTTTAATATAAACAGCTGTTAAATAAAGAATTTTATTTAATTTTTTGTACCTTAGCCTCATGAAAATTCAACGGTAATCCGTCCTCGGCCATCGGCGTCATCACGGGAACCGGGCGCTGCGTACGTTTATCGATCAGTACCGAGTGGCGTTCGCCATCGGCAAAGAGATGCTGCTCTCCCCACTGGCGTAGCGCAACGACGACAGGGAACAAGCGCTGGCCTTTTTCCGTCAGTACGTATTCCTGATAGGCCGTGCCGTCTGAGGCGGATTGGGTAGTGAGAATACCCGAGTTTAGCAATTTGTGCAGACGGTCGGAGAGAATATTACGCGCTATACCGAGGCTTCGCTGGAAATCGCTGAAGCGACTCATGCCATCAAAGGCATCGCGCACAATCAACAGCGACCAGCGGTCGCCGATAATATCCACACTTCGGGCGACGGGGCAGGTTGTGTTTTCCCTGTTTTCTGATGAGGACACAGGCGCTCCTGAGGAAGTGGTAAACTAGTTGCATTTTAAAACTTCATGCTCCAGACTGCAATGAGTTTTGTTTTGAAACCAGAATGCTCCAGGGGGGAAGGATGAAAGCGACATTATTATCGCCATCGCCAGAGGGGCCGCCAACGGTCATGCCGCGTAGTCTGGTGCTGCTGTTTGCTATCGCCAGCGGCCTGAGCGTGGCAAATGTTTATTACGCACAACCGCTTCTTGATGCCCTGGCGCGCGATTTTGCGATCGGCCACGCCGCGATCGGTGGCGCGATCGCGGCAACTCAGCTTGGCTGCGCGCTGGCTTTGTTATTGCTGGTACCGCTGGGAGACAGGCTGAATCGCCGCCGCCTGATGGCGACGCAGGTGATATTACTGATCGCTGCGCTATTTGCCGTCAGTCTGGCAACATCGACAGTAATGCTGTTAGCCAGCATGCTTGCCGTTGGTCTGCTGGGTACCGCCATGACGCAGGGGTTGATTGCTTATGCCGCAAGCGCGGCCGCCCCCTCTGAACAGGGCAGGGTAGTGGGCGCAGCGCAAAGCGGGGTCTTTATTGGATTGCTGCTGGCGCGGGTATTTTCGGGAAGCATCAGCGATCTGTTCGGCTGGCGTGGGGTATATATCTTTGCCGCTTTGCTAATGTTGGGCATCGCGCTTCCCCTGTGGCGTCGTCTGCCGGTACTGGCGGTTGCATCGCGCCCACTGAGCTATCCCCAGCTTCTGATATCCATGCTGGCGCTGCTGCGTCAGGAGAAAAACCTGCAGGTGCGAGGCATGCTGGCATTACTGATGTTTGCCGCGTTCAATATCTTCTGGAGCGCGTTAGTTTTGCCGTTAAGCGCGCCACCCTTTAGCTTTTCTCATACCGAGATTGGCGCCCTGGGCCTGGTGGGCGCGATCGGCGCCCTGGCGGCAGGTCGCGCTGGTCAATGGGCCGACCGCGGATATGCCCAGCGCACCAGCGCCGCGGCCCTGGTGATATTGCTGATGGCGTGGTGGCCTTTATCACTGATGGCATGGTCGCCAGCGGCGCTGCTGATTGGCATTGTCATGCTGGATCTCGGCGGCCAGGCGCTGCACGTCACTAATCAGAGCATGATTTTCCGTCGCCGTCCTGAGGCGCACAGCAGACTGGTCGGTTTGTATATGCTGTTTTATGCCCTCGGCAGCGCGCTGGGGGCGATAAGTACGACTGCGGTATACGCCAGCGCAGGATGGCAAGGCGTCTGCCTGCTGGGAGCATCAGTTAGCCTGCTGGCGCTGCTATTCTGGTTAATAACCCGGGGGATGACGACGATCGGATGAGAGGGAGGAAAAATAACCCTCTTTCCCGGCGGAAAGAGGGTCGAAAGGCTTACTTCAGTTCGTCAACCATCGTGGTCGCACGGCCGATGTAGTTAGCCGGGGTCATGGCTTTGAGGCGAACTTTTTCATCTTCCGGCAGCGCCAGGCTGTCAATAAACTGCTGCATGCCTTCGGCATCGACGCGCTTGCCGCGGGTCAGCTCTTTCAGCTTCTCGTACGGCTTCTCGATGCCGTAGCGACGCATGACGGTCTGGATCGGCTCGGCCAGAACTTCCCAGTTGTGGTCCAGCTCATCCAGCAGACGGTCTTGATTCAGCTCCAGCTTGCTCACGCCTTTCAGGGTTGACTGATAGGCGATCAGCGCGTAGCCGATGCCCACGCCGAGGTTGCGCAGCACGGTGGAGTCGGTCAGATCACGCTGCCAGCGGGAAACCGGCAGTTTACTTGCCAGATGCTGCATAACCGCGTTGGCCAGACCGAGGTTGCCTTCGGAGTTCTCGAAGTCGATCGGGTTGACTTTATGCGGCATGGTTGAGGAGCCGATTTCGCCAGCAATGGTTTTCTGCTTGAAATGGTTGAGCGCGATGTAGCCCCACACGTCACGGTCGAAATCAATCAGGATGGTATTGAAGCGGGCGACGCAGTCGAACAGCTCGGCGATATAGTCGTGCGGCTCAATCTGGGTGGTGTACGGGTTCCACTGGATGCCCAGAGAAGTCACGAACTCTTCGCTAAACTGATGCCAGTCAACTTCCGGATAGGCAGCGATATGGGCGTTATAGTTACCTACCGCGCCGTTGATTTTGCCAAGGATTTCGATCTGGTTCAGCTGACGATACTGACGCTCCATACGGTAAGCGACGTTGGCCATCTCTTTACCCATGGTGGACGGCGTAGCCGGCTGACCGTGAGTACGGGAAAGCAGTGGGATATCGCGATACTGTACCGCCAGCTCTTTCACCGCGTCGATGAGCTTGCGCCAGTATGGCAGGATCACTTCGTCGCGAGCGGTTTTCAGCATCAGCGCGTGGGACAGATTGTTGATGTCCTCGGAGGTGCAGGCAAAGTGGATAAACTCGGAGACCGCGTGCAGTTCAGCCACGTCGGCGACTTTTTCCTTGAGGAAATACTCAACCGCTTTGACGTCGTGGTTGGTGGTGCGCTCGATAGTTTTGATGCGCTCTGCATCTTCTACGCTAAAATCGGCGACGATTTTATCAAGGTAACCGTTTGCGTGGGCAGCAAAAGCAGGAACTTCCTTGATCGCTGCGTGCGCGGCCAGTTTTTGCAACCAACGCACTTCTACCTGAACGCGGAATTTCAGCAAACCGAATTCGCTGAAGATACCGCGCAGCGCGCTGACTTTGTCGCCGTAGCGGCCGTCGACTGGGGAAACGGCGGTCAGTGAGGATAATTCCATAGATCACAACTCCGGGGTTAAATGAGCAAGAATTTGTTTGGCCTGGTTAACCAGACGATTACGAGAAAACATTAGCTGCAGACGGCCGCCGCCGACCTGATGCCAGAGCACCGCAGAGCGAATACCCGCCAGCAGGGCAGAGCGAACCTTTGCCTGAACCTGAGGGCTTTGCAGCACGGCTGGAGAGCCGGTGACCTGAATACGCGGACCCAGCGGGCTAATAACATCCACATAGATGCCCGCCATTGCGCTAAGCAGCGTCTCGGATTGCAGATCGAAATGTTCAAGCTGACGGCGCAGACCGCCGATACGGTTGCCGAGGGTATCCATGGCTCCTTTGCTGGCGGCAAGCTTACGTTCCAGCACCATCAGGCTTAAAGTATAGCGGGTGAGTTCGGCGTTCAGCCCCTGGCGACTGCTGGTATTCAGCACGCCGATGAGGGTTTCCAGCCCGAGGCGAAGATTGGCTTCACTACCACCGAACACCGCCAGCGTAGACTCCGGGTCGAGATCGATGATGCTGTTCAGCGACACATGCAGGGCGTCGCTATCGCAGTGCCCCTGGTGCGCCAGTTCCTGAACCAGACGCGCGGCCTGGCAAACGCCGGCCAGCGCCAGCGTAATGTCATAATAATTCTTCGCCACACATTCTCCTTGTAAACCGCCAAATACCCGGTTGGGGCCTTCAGCGGCTGATATGTCTGTCAGGCCTGCAGCGGCAAGCGCTGTTCGATAATCCCGCCGCCGAGGCATACTTCGCCGTTGTAGAAGACCGCAGACTGGCCCGGCGTGACGGCGGCGACAGGCTCATCAAAGATCACTTCAATGCGGTCATCATCCAGCGGTTTCACGGTGCAGGAGATGTCGGTCTGACGGTAACGGGTTTTTACCGTGCAGCGCAGCGTGCCCGTGAGCGGCTCGCGGTCAACCCAGTGCAGCTGTTGAGCAATCAACCCCACGGACATCAGGCGCGGATGGTCATGGCCCTGAGCGACAATCAAAATATTGTTTTCGACATCTTTGTCGACCACATACCACGGGTCTTCGCCGCCGTCTTTGATACCGCCGATGCCCAGACCTTTACGCTGCCCCAGCGTGTGGTACATCAGACCCTGATGCTCGCCAACTTCGTCGCCGTCAACGCTGATAATTTTACCCGGCTGAGCAGGCAGGTAGCGGCCGAGGAATTCGCGGAATTTGCGTTCGCCGATGAAACAGATACCGGTCGAGTCTTTTTTCTTCGCGGTGATGAGATCCAGCTCTTCGGCGATTTTACGCACCTGCGGCTTTTCCAGCTCCCCCACCGGGAACAGGCTTTGCGCGATCTGTTCGTGGCTCAAGGTATAGAGGAAGTAGCTCTGGTCTTTATTACCGTCGAGGCCGCGCAGCAGTTGGCTCTTGCCGTTGACGTCGGCCCGGCGCACGTAGTGGCCGGTGGCGATATAATCAGCGCCGAGATCTTCTGCGGCAAATTCGAGGAAGGCTTTAAATTTAATTTCTTTATTGCACAGAATATCCGGGTTGGGCGTGCGTCCGGCTTTATACTCTGCAAGGAACAATTCAAACACGTTGTCCCAGTATTCTGCGGCAAAGTTGACGGTGTGAAGTTCAATCCCGAGCTTATCGCAAACGGCCTGCGCGTCGGCAAGATCCGCCGCTGCGGTGCAGTATTCCTCGCCGTCGTCTTCTTCCCAGTTCTTCATGAACAGGCCTTCCACCTTATACCCTTGCTGGAGCAGCAGGTAGGCGGAAACTGAGGAATCAACCCCGCCGGACATGCCGACGATCACTTTTTTCTGGCTTTCTGACATTGGATTACTCACTACATTGAACTTCGAGGCGGCGTATTCTAGCACGCGTCCTCCGTTGAGGCACCCCCTGTAAACGGCCAGTTAAATTCGCCGATGAGTGCCAGCGGGTAGCGCAGATCCTGCTGATAGCTGCGAATGCTCTCGGCAACCAGCTGCGAACGCAGGTTGCTCGCGCTAAGAATTTCCTCAGCGCTGAGCCACAGGCAGCGGTCGATATCGCTATCGTGGGGCTCGGTGGCGCACGTATCGTTAAGCTCGATGGTAAAGAGGAAACGCAAAAATGGCGTGCGATCCGGGGCTATCCACTGATGCAGGCGGAGAAAGTGCTGCGGCGTCGCGCGAATGCCGGTCTCTTCCCAAAGCTCGCGTTCTGCGGCCTGAACCAGGGTTTCATCGGCTTCGAGATGGCCTGCCGGCTGGTTCCATAACGCTTTACCGTTGATCGTCTCTTCAACAACCAGGAATTTGCCTTTAGCGTGAACCACGCAGGCGACGGTGACGTGCGGCTTAAACATTGTTTTTCCTTAGGCTACTGTTAATCAATTTTACGCCATTCGCCGTTGGCCAGACCATCCAGCGTATAGCCTCCCATCGCATAGCGAATCAGGCGCAGCGTGGGAAAGCCGACGTGGGCGGTCATCCGCCGCACCTGGCGATTGCGCCCTTCATAGAGAGTAATTTTGAGCCAGCTGGTAGGAATGGATTTACGCTCGCGGATGGGGGGATGACGCGGCCAGAGCCACTCTGGCTCCGCTACACGCTCCACTCCTGCTGGCAGTGTGGGGCCGTCATTAAGCGTGACGCCGTCGCGGAGCGCGGTCAGCGCATCCGCCGTGGGTTCACCTTCCACCTGAACGTAATAAACTTTACCGGTGCGTTTACCCGGTTGGGTGAGAGCCGCCTGCAGCGCGCCGTCGTTGGTCAGCACCAGCAGGCCTTCGCTATCGCGGTCCAGTCGACCGGCGGCATAGACGCCGGCAACCGGAATAAAATCTTTTAGCGTGCTGCGCCCGGCTTCATCGGTAAATTGCGGCAATACATCGTATGGTTTATTGAACAAGATCACAGTTTTTGGCTGGCGTTCTTTACGTTGTCTGGTGACTTGTTGCGTGCTGAATCGCTCAACGCGATGTTTTCTAAATGAAGTTTTTTGCATGGTATTTTCAGACTCTGTCAATTGCCGCATTATAGCCTAATTACGAATGCCTTTCATGGACGCAAACATTCAGGTAGTATTGACATGCTCATTACAACTTATTAACAAAAAGGTTGCTCAAACCGATTCGCATTACAGGAAGGCGACACGGACGCGAAATCTCCGGTTAGCGGGATATTCCACTGACGGGAGTGGGCGAATAAAGCCAACGCCCGGCTAGCGTGAAGAGGGAAGAGCAGAACCAGAAGCGCTCGAAGGAGAGGTTAATGGAAAGCAAAGTAGTAGTTCCGGCGGAAGGTCAAAAAATCACCCTGCAAAACGGCAAGCTGAACGTCCCTAATAACCCGATTATCCCGTTCATCGAAGGCGATGGTATCGGCGTTGACGTCACTCCGGCGATGCTGAAAGTGGTTGATGCTGCCGTTGAGAAAGCCTATAAGGGCGAGCGTAAAATTTCCTGGATGGAAGTTTACACCGGTGAAAAATCGACCCAGGTTTATGGCCAGGATGTCTGGCTGCCTGCCGAAACTCTTGATCTGATTCGTGAATATCGTGTTGCTATCAAAGGCCCTCTGACTACGCCAGTCGGCGGCGGCATTCGTTCTCTGAACGTTGCCCTGCGTCAGGAACTGGATCTCTACGTTTGCCTGCGTCCGGTTCGATACTACCAGGGGACACCGAGCCCGGTTAAGCATCCTGAACTGACCGATATGGTTATCTTCCGCGAAAACTCCGAAGACATCTACGCCGGTATCGAGTGGAAAGCAGACTCTGCTGAAGCGGATAAAGTCATCAAATTCCTGCGTGATGAAATGGGCGTGAAGAAAATTCGCTTCCCGGAACATTGCGGCATCGGCATCAAGCCGTGCTCTGAAGAAGGCACCAAACGCCTGGTTCGCGCCGCCATCGAATACGCTATCACCAACGATCGCGATTCTCTGACCCTGGTGCACAAAGGCAACATCATGAAATTCACCGAGGGCGCGTTTAAAGACTGGGGCTACCAGCTGGCACGCGAAGAGTTCGGCGGTGAGCTGATTGACGGCGGCCCGTGGATGAAGATCAAAAACCCGAACACCGGGAAAGAGATTGTCGTTAAAGACGTTATCGCCGACGCCTTCCTGCAGCAGATCCTGCTGCGTCCGGCGGAGTACGATGTCATCGCCTGTATGAACCTGAACGGTGACTATATTTCTGACGCCCTGGCGGCGCAGGTTGGCGGTATCGGTATTGCCCCGGGTGCAAACATCGGTGACGAGTGCGCGCTGTTTGAAGCGACCCACGGTACTGCGCCGAAATATGCCGGCCAGGATAAAGTGAACCCAGGTTCCATCATCCTGTCCGCCGAAATGATGCTGCGCCACATGCAGTGGTTCGAAGCCGCAGACCTGATTGTTAAAGGCACCGAAGGCGCAATCGCCGCCAAGACCGTGACCTATGACTTTGAACGTCTGATGGAAGGCGCTAAACTGCTGAAATGTTCAGAGTTTGGCGACGCGATCATCGCCAACATGTAATACATTCCACGTAATAAAAAGCCAACATGGATGTAAATTTCATGTTGGCTTTTTTGTTCCTTCATTCTTTCCCTAAAACTCTTCCCCAAAACTGATTATAAACAATACTGTTCTAACAGCGACGATAGTCCAGTCTTTTCCCGATCATCGTGATATTTTACAGTCTGCAGAGGTACCTTGTGCCCGAGTAATTTTTGCGTAGCGCAGGCGTGGTTATTTCGTCAATTAACAAAATGGATGATGCTTCAAAGGATTTTGTAACGGGTTTTGATAAAGGTTTCGATCGCTGGTTCGTTACGATGTCGCGAACTGGTGATAAAGCACAACAGCTCAGTACGCGAATTCTTGCCGATATCTCAGACACTCGGACGGAGTTTTTCACTATCGAGAAAAATGGCTGAAATGACAACATTACGTTTGTGCTCAAAAAACTGGTGGCGTTTGAAGTTCCAACCGAACGATGCCTTTGGCCCGAAATCTGGTTGGTATGGCCTGGACTGGTGTTAGCGGAATGTTCTGCGTAGCTTCTCCTTCTGGCGATAACACTACGGTCGAGGATGGTTCCGGAGAAACATCACCCATTCCCTCTCCTGACGGCAGCGTGAAAGCAGTCCGTAAAACGCCTGATATCAATATAAACGTTAAATTATCCTCATCTGGCGGTGTAAGTGCGCCACGTGGTGGTGGGCTGAGTGACACAGTTATGACCCTATTAACTACCCGACGGAAGAAAGAGCTTACGCACGAGATTAATAAGTAGATACTTAAGGCTAATAGGCTCGGCGGTATCAATCGAAGGGCGCAGAGGCATAACTAAGGCCACAAGCCAGTGGCCTTATTGCTTTAGAGGAGGATTAGTAATTAATGAAAAGAACTTGCTCTTGCGGTTTTCGGTGCCGGGGCGCTGGCTATTTTTAGTGGTGCCGTTGGTGTTTCATCTGGCTTGTAAAGCTTGGTCTGGATTTTATCCATATCAAGTTTATACATCCCGCCGTTCCACGGATCGACAATCAACCATCCAATTAAACCGCCAAAAACGATGTTTCCGCCGATATACCAGCCGTTGACAGATTCGGTGATTGGGATGGATTGGGATGAATAGCCATCATTTTCAGCGAAAATGGTGTAATTTTTTTTGCCGAAGTATGAACCATCGCTTTTATTCAGTGTGACCGTTGTTGGACTAGTCCCGGTGTAAACGGTCATTCCTGTATTGTCTTTGACTGTAATTTTTGTCCCTTCGGGTTGGATATCAATAGGAAGGGCCTGTGTTTTATCTCCCATGATTGAAGCGCAACCGCTTAAGGTAAGTGTCATTAACACAATAGGTATAAATTTCATGAAATTTCCAATTAATTAATTTAAAGCGCAAAGATTTTAATTAATTGATGAAAAGTGCATATGATTTTATTGCTGCTAATTGTTAACGAATATATGTTATTTTTATTGATTAATAGGATTAATTCACATGACTGATTTTTGTTTGGACGCCTGACAATCCACTATAAACGCAGAAAACAGTCAGGATGCGCATCGTCGGTTTTGACGACGGACATCAACAACGCCGCTTTGACGGAATTAATCATGCGCAGCGCATAATCACTCTCACCTTTAACGGGCGCGGATTTGAAGAAATTAACGCAATCTGCGACTTTCTCGATACACAGCAGGATAAGGCTACTTCATTCGATTTCACTGGGCTTGATGTCTCAGTAATCCGCGTTGTTGTTGACCTGGATAATGGCTACAACCTCACAGATCACAACACCGTTGATGACGTGTCAGTTACTTTCAGTAAGGTATTCACCTGGGCCTCAGCTTTTCATAAGCACAGGTGAATACGGCGTTTTCACCCTCCGGACGGCGACTCAATCCGCCTTCAACATCCCAAAGCTCACAATTCTTGACCGGCCCAACTCTTTTGCCCGGTAGAGCGCAGCGTCTGCCGCGCGCAGCAGGCTGTCGCTATGCGTATGCTGCGGGTAGCTGGCGATGCCGATGGAGACGTTGATCTGACCAATCTCAGCAAGGCCATAGCGCAAAGTCAGACGCTGAACGCTGTGATAGATCTCGGTCGCGCAGGCCATTGCCGCCTCTTCATGGGTTCCGCCCAGCAGCACCAGGAACTCTTCGCCTCCGTAGCGGAAGGCCATCCCGATATCACGCACCGCACGCTGTATAATTGCGGCGACGTTTTTAATGACCAGATCGCCCGCTTCGTGGCCGTAATTATCGTTAATTGCCTTGAAGTGATCGATATCGATCATCAGGCAGCTCAGCGGCGTACCGTTGCGAACCGCCAGATTCATTTGAGTATGCAGAGCATCATCCAGATGGTGACGGTTGCGCAGGCCGGTTAATGAATCGAACAGCGCCTTTTCCAGCAGCGCGTTGCGTAAACGTTGATTCGCCAGCGCCAGACCCAGCGCTTCGGCCATCAGTTCAAGATAGGCGCGGGAAGGCGCGGTTGCGGCGGTGACGTTGCTGAAGGAGAGCAGGCCAATCGCTTCTCCTTGCGCAATCAGCGGCACGCATAGCGACTGATTGGCCTGTGGTTCAGTCAGGTGGTAACAGGCGATATCCGGCTCGCCGTTAACCGGAGGATGACTCAGCCCGCGCCGAACGGCCCAGCAGTTATCGGGATGAAATACATCCGTTTCCTGCGGCGGAGAAAGCCACTGCGCAACGCAGCGCATCTGCCAGGGATCGGTGTCGAGGATATAGAGTCGGCCGGGGATCTGCGGGGCGATGCTGGGGGCAAAGCGCTCGGCCACCTTGATCACATCCTCGAATGATTCGCAGCCCTGCAGACGCTGGGTCATCCGCGCCAGCAGCTCGCGGACGGCCCAGTCGGCATCGCGCTCTTGTTCCAGCCGCTGCCGCGCCAGCCCGTTCTCGCGAAAGATACGAATCGCCTGGGCCATATCGCCAATTTCATCTATCTGGGTGAACTGCGGCGTCTCGACCGCATAATCCTGCGATGCCAGCCGCTGTACCACATCGCTCAGACGGACGACGGGATAGAGCACCCGCCGCTTAAGGATAAATCCCAGCACAAACAGAAACATCAGGGCGGTGAGGCCAACCATGACTTCAGAGAGCGTACGCCAGATACGTGATTTCTCCGTGGCCTGAGCGATGATTTTATTCACCCGGCCTTCGAGCAGCAGGCGAAAGTGGTCAAGCTGAGTTTGTACCCGCTCAAGCTCCTGTTCGTAGGCCGCGCCGTAAAGCAGGCTTACCGCCGCTTTTTCTTCCCCCCGGGCAACCTGCGCCAGCGCCGCCTGCTGCTCATCCTGGAGTTCATCGGCAATCTGTAAACCCTCCCGCAGCAGCGCCAGTTCTTCAGCGGTTGCGCCATTATCTTTGAGTTTAACCAGCCGGTGTTCAATGGCGGCAATGGTCTGCGCCTGCTGCCGGTATTCGCGTAGCACATCCTGATTTTTTTGGATGATATAGAGCCGCGCCAGATCGGAAAGCTCCCAGGCGCCGCTTTCGACTTCTTCACTCAACTGGTCGAACACCTGACGTTGTTCGACGGCGCGGCGTTCAGCATTATCCGCACTTGAGGCCATCAGCATTGCCATGCCTGAGGCGAGGGTCAGGGCGACGGTGATCCCGTAAGCCCAATTAGTCATGGTGGCGATTCTCACCGGATATATCCTTGCGTGCAGATGAATTAATTATATTTTTTGTCGCTGCGCTCCGGCTTCACCAGCAGAGAGCCGGCAAATTAAGAGGGAAGCGTGTGAGTAATAATAGCGTGCAGCGCTTCGGCATGCTGATGTAAAACGCGGTAAACGTCTTTATCCAGCGCGCCGTTTGTCACATCACACTCAATCAGCCGTAACGCTTGCTGACGGCTCATGCCGGGGCGATAAGGGCGGTCTTCGGTAAGGGCGGTGAAAATATCCGCGATGGCGATGATGCGATCTGCCAGCTGCAGGTAATCGCCACTCAGATGCAGAGGATAACCGCTGCCATCCAGTTTTTCGTGATGATTGGCCGCCCAGTTCACGATATCGCCGAGTTCGCTAAATGCGCTAAGAATTTCGCCGGTCATATAGCTGTGTTCCCTCACCTGCAGCAGCTCTTCGTCATTGAGCTCGCCCTGTTTCTCGAGGATAGCCAGCGGTATGTAGACTTTACCGATATCGTGCAAATAGCCGGCAATTTCAATCTTCCGGCACTCCAGCTCCGGCTGATTCATCCAGGTGGCAAGGGCGCGCGAAATTTGTCCAACCTTCAGACTATGGCTGGCGGTAAAGCTACTGTAGGTATCGACAATGTTGGCGATTAACAGGCAGATATCTTTCAGGCCTTCAATACCTATATAGACATCGTTAATTGGGCCGATAATTTCCAGCATTCGCTGAATATGTCCTGGATTAAGATGCAGCCAGAAATGCTCTTTTTGTGCGAGCTGGCACAAGGTCTGACACAGCGACGGGTCGATCGCCTGATAGAGCGTACGAAATTGCGTAATAATAATATCGGGTTGATAAGCCGAACCGCCTTTATCACCGGCCAGCAGGCGCTCAAAAACATCGGCAAAATAGACGATATGCTGTTCGAGGCTGCCCCTGTGGTGTGGGCTAAAATGATGATCGCGAATAATCGGCAGGATTGGGGCCAGGGTGGTTAATCCGGCCAGCATTTCTGCTCCCCGATGCTGATGGGGGTCATTGAGATTATCGATAGCGTTCAGCGAGGAGAAGGCCCTTTTGTCACCCAGAACGCCAATATCGTGCAGCAGCGCGGCGCAAAAGACCGTTTGCTGCTGCGGGCGCGAAAGCCCTGATGCCTGCGCCAGCTCCAGTGCGATCAGCGCCGTTCGCTGCATATGCAGCTGCAGTTCAGGATTAATGATTTGTATGACGCGGGTTGTTAGCATCAATGCTGATTTTAAGGCGATACGCATCGTTTTTCTCTCTCGGATTACCCGCGTTGTTATGGCTTATTTGGTTACTCGCGATGCCATCAAGACAGAACAGATTGCATGAGTTGTTTCTGATTTTGCATTTTATGATGCCCGTTTTTAGCGCATCTGTGCACCAATGTCGCGCTCCGGGCGAAATAAAAATCCTTTTTTGTCCGATAGTTAACCACTTTTGACCGGCAAAATACATTAAATCCTGGCAAGCCCTTTGCATTATCACCGGGCGAATTTGATTAAAATCTATTTGGGGATAGGTAATTATGAATTTTAGAGCATTACTGACCATTGCGTTACTGTCGATAAGTGCTTTCGCGTTCAGCGACACGCGTCTGCCGCATATTGTGATCCTGGCAACCGGAGGAACCATTGCCGGTTCGGCGGCCAGCAACACCCAGACAACCGGGTATAAAGCCGGTGCGATTGGCGTACAGACGCTGATTAACGCCGTACCTGAAATGAGTAAAGTCGCCCGCGTTGACGGTGAGCAGGTTGCCAATATCGGTAGCGAAAATATGACCAGCGATATTATTCTCAAGCTGGCCAAACGCGTCAATGAACTGCTGGCCCGCGAGGATGTCGACGGCGTAGTCATTACCCACGGTACCGATACCCTCGACGAGACGCCTTATTTCCTCAACCTGACGGTAAAAAGCAATAAGCCGGTGGTCTTCACGGCGGCAATGCGCCCGGCAACGGCCATCAGCGCCGACGGCCCGATGAATCTGCTGGAAGCGGTGACCGTGGCGGCTGACCCGGAAGCGAAAGGCCGTGGGGTGATGGTGGTCCTTAACGATCGCATCGGGGCAGCGCGTTTTGTCACTAAAACCAACGCCACGACGCTGGATACCTTCCGGGCGCCGGAAGAGGGCTACCTCGGCGTGATCGTCAGCGGTAAGCCGCAGTTCGAAACCCGCGTGGACAAAATTCACACCGTGCGTTCGGTTTTCGACGTCCGTAACCTGAATGCGCTGCCGAAAGTGGTCATTATTTATGGCTACCAGGATGACCCTGAATATATGTATGACGCGGCGATCGCTCACCATGCTGACGGGATTATTTACGCAGGTACCGGCGCGGGGTCGGTCTCCGTACGCAGTGCGGCAGGAATTGAAAAAGCGGAAAAAGCCGGCATCGTGGTGGTTCGCGCCTCGCGTACCGGCAGCGGCGTTGTGCCGGTAG
Source organism: Klebsiella sp. K5-306 (assembly GCF_051835185.1). Lineage (NCBI taxonomy): Bacteria > Pseudomonadati > Pseudomonadota > Gammaproteobacteria > Enterobacterales > Enterobacteriaceae > Klebsiella > Klebsiella sp. K5-306. The sequence continues at coordinate 216,373 of NZ_JAIFJY010000010.1, read as the reverse complement.
ATGGCGGCCAGCCGGGACTGGTGGCCGATTCTCTCAATCCGGCAAAAGCGCGCATTTTGCTGATGACCGCGCTGACGCAAACGAAAAATCCGCAGGTGATTCAGCAATATTTCCACACTTACTGATTAACGTCGGGTAGGGCGCAGTACGCCTTACCCGGGTTATTTCACCACGCACATTGGGCGCTGGGACACCGGCTCCGGGTGAATCTCCGCTTCCAGGTGAAAAATCTCCCGCAGCATCTCCGGCGTCAGTACCGTTTCCGCCAGGCCCTGAGCCTGCACCTGTCCCCCTTCAAGCACCACCAGATGGTCGCAGTAGCGGCTGGCCTGATTCAGATCGTGCAGTACGGTGAACACGGTTTTGCCCATCGTCTGTAGCTCGCGCATCAGCTTCATCAGCTCCACCTGATGATTAATATCCAGCCAGGTTGTTGGTTCATCAAGTAGCACCAGCGGGTTATCCTGTGCCAGCAGCGGCCATCCCCAGATAAAAAAAGCGTGCCGGAACGGTTTCATGGCGTGATATCTACCGCCCGGTGATGGACGATTTTAACCATGTCGCTGGCAATACGCTCGGCGGCGTAGATTCCGGCATGGCGACTGCTATCGGCGACGATCGGATCGGGATGCAGCGCGCGGATGGCCTCGAGCGAGGGCTGGGCACGGGTGCCCACCGACTGCCAGGGCTTCAGACGTGCGCGTACGTCCGCCAGAATACGCGACGGATCGTTGTCATCGGCCATGCCTGTTGGGCTAACGTCGACCGCCGCCAGCGCGTCAACAAAGGAGAGTTCAAGCACCACGATGCGCTGCGGCGTTTTATCAAGCGTAAAGCGACCGCGCTCATCTTGTACGGTGGCGGCAAACAGCGGGCTAAAATGCACTGACGAACAAGGCTAAACATGATTTTCCTCCAGCTTGCCGGACAGGGCGCGAATAGCGCTGTCCGGCAACGCTCGATCAATCAGAACTTCATTGATCCTTGCAGGTACAGCGTGCGCGGCTGACCGACGTAAAGCCCTTTGTTGTTATCGTCGTATGAGCGGGTGTAATACGCATGGTCGAAGATGTTTTTCACCCCCAGCGCGAGGTTGAGATTGGCCATTTGTGGACCAAAGTCATAGGCCACGCGGGCGCCCCACAGCATATAGCCGGGAATACGACCGGTGCTGCCATCGGCGCTTTCGGCAACGGTATTGGCGTTATCGGCAAACTGGCTGGACTGGAAGTCGCCGTTAAGGTTAAACGTCCAGCTGCCGGGGCTGTAATCGACGCCAAGGGTGCCTTTGTGCTTCGGCGAGAAAGGAACCTGGTTACCGTAGGTGTCGCCTTTCTCGCGGATTTCAGCATTAACGTACGCATAGCTGGCGTAGACCGAGAGATTATCAAGCGCGGGTGAGAGTTCGCCGAGGGCGTAACGGGTTTGCGCTTCCAGGCCGCTATGACGCGTTTTACCGCGGGCGGTAACCGTGTCATTGGTCTGGTTGGAATCGTACTGATTGTTGAAGTTAATCAGGAACAGCCCCATTTCGGCGGTCAGCGCGCCGTCGTCGTAGCGGGTGCCGACTTCCCAGGTACGCGCTTTTTCTGGTTCCACATTGCCGCTTTGTACAGCCTTGCCAATCTGGCTGTACTGTACGGTGCCGAATGAGCCTTCTGTGTTGGCATAAAGATTCCAGCTGTCGGTGAGGTGATAAAGAACATTCAGCGCCGGGAGCGGAGCGTTATAGCTGACCCGTTCGCGGGTGCCCAGCAGATTATTGTCCTGATAAGACTCAATGTGCTCAAAGCGCATTCCTGGCGTAATCGTCCAGTTGCCAATATCCATGCGATCGTCGATATACCAGGCGTGGGCTTCGGTACCGGAACGGGTATCGCGATCGTAGGGGCTGGCGGTGCTGGGCAGCTCGCCGCTGGTGGTTGCGGTGTAGTAACGCATCTCGTGGGTCGATTCGTTGACGTAGCGATAGCCGACGCCGACCTCGTGGGCGGATGGGCCGATCATAAAGCTTTGGCTGTAGCGCGGTTCGATGCCGCGGACCCAATATTCGCGCGGGGAGAGGGTAATGCGCTTACCCTGTTCCAGGTAGCCGCTGCGCAGGGTATGGGTATAGAACCCCTGAATATTAAATTTTTGCTGCGCATCCGGCTGGTACTGGTAGCCGAGGCTGGCGAGCTGGCGGCGCCCCCAAAAACGGTCATAAGGACGCGTGGACTGCCAGCGGTCGGCGTTGTAGTCGGCGCGGGAGAGGCCGCCGGGCATATCGGCTTCTCCGTCATAGTATTGCAGCAGGCTGTTAAAGGTATGGACTTCGTTAGGCGCGTATTTGCTTTTCAGCATCACATCATCAATCCGCGTGGCGCTGTGTTCGCGCCAGTCGCTGCCCCGGGTGCCTGAGTAAAGCAGGGCGGAGCCGAAACCGTTGTCCGCCGTGCCGCCGATCGCGAGGTTATGCGTCTCTTTCGGGTTGTTTTGTGAAGAGGTGGGGCTGAGCTGCCCTTCCATGCCGCCCTGAATGCCAAAATCCTCGGGGATTGCGCGGGTGACGAAGTTCACCACGCCGCCGACGCTCTGCGGCCCGTAGCGCACCGCGCCGCCGCCGCGCACGACATCGATGGCGTCCATATTGCCGACCGAGACCGGCGCCAGCGAAAGCTGCGGCTGGCCGTAGGGGGCAAAGGGAACCGGGATACCGTCCATCAGCACCGTGGAACGGCTGGCAAGCCGCGGGTTGAGGCCACGAATACCAAAGTTCATTGCCAGATCGTGACTGCCTGTACCGGTATTTTCCGGCGCGTTGACGCCGGGGATCCGGTTCAGCACTTCGCGTATCGTGGCGGCTCCGGTTTTGGCGAAATCCTCCCGACGGATAACGTCGCGGGCGCCGGCGTGTTCAAAGACATCATTCTCGCGCGCGTCGCCAAGCCAGTCCCCGACGACGGTGAGGGTGGAGTCTGAACTGTCAGGAGCGGGCTCCAGGGTCCAGGCATTCTTGCCCAGCGGCTTTAGCCGTAATCCGCTGCCGTTCAGCAGCCTGCGTAACCCCTCTTCGGTTTCGAAGCTGCCGTGCAGGCCCGGGCTATGCTTGCCGCGCGTCAGGCTGGCGTCGGCGGAAAGCGTGATACCGCTGCGGGCGGCATATTGGTTCAGGGCGTTGTCTAATCCCCCGGCGGCGATGTCATACTGCGCGGCGGCGTATATCGGCGCGGCAGCCAGCCCTGCTAGCGGCAGCAGCGTTAAACGGATTGCTATTACCAGAGGCATCGGTGTGCGTAAAACGCGTAAAGGCGTCATCTCTTCTCCACGAACGTTTATGGTTATATTCATCTAATAAGTCGAACGAGCCGGGAAAAGGGACAATAGATAATGAGAATTTTTTCGATTTTTCTTCTCAGGCTGGAACGAGCGTCACCCAGTAGCGAGTGACAAACCGTAATGAAATCGGCAGCGTTTGCGCAATAACCTTCAGAATGGCGTCAGGATCCTCCAGCGGAAAGGTGCCGCTCAGGCGTAATTCGGCCACCGCGGGATCGCAGCGCAACACCCCGGAGCGATAGCGGGCGAGGGTTTCGACCACCTCGCTTAGCGGGGCGTCGCGGAAGGTCAGCACGCCTCTGATCCAGCTATCCTCGCCGTCGTTGAACTTAACCAGGGCGAAGAAGCGATTGCGGGTAAACCACAGGCTTTCCCCGGCGTTGACGATTTGGACGCTGCCGGATGGTAAAACCACCTCCACGGCATGCTGCTGTACCGCCAGCCGGGTGCCGCCGGCAAACTGACGGACGGTGAATTCGGTACCGAGCGCGGTGAGCGTGCCTTCCCGCGTTTGCACGCGGAAAGGACGCTGCAGGCTGTCGTGAGCGGTCCTGATGGCGATTTCGCCGTAGCGTAAATGAACCATGCGCTGTCGTCTGTCAAAACGGACGTCGGCGGCACTTTCGCTATTCAGCGTTAGGAGCGAACCGTCGGCAAGCTGCTGCTGGCGAGGTATTTCTTTCGCCGTACGGTAGTCGGCGCCCAGGCCCTCCGCCAGTTCGGAATCCCAGAGCCGCCAGCTGCCTCCGATGACCAGCAAAAGCATCAGACCCTTCAGTACGTGGCGACGCGCCAGTCGGCTATCGTTAAGGGCACGGCTGGCCAGGCCGCCCGGCAGTTGCCCCATCTGCTGTCGCAGGTTTTCTACCTGCTGCCAGGCCCACTGATTTTCTTTGTTTTGCTCATACCACTGCTGCCAGCGGGCCTCCTGCTGCGGACTCACGCATCCATCGCTGAGCACCGCGTACCAGTGCGAGGCGGAGCGCAGCGCCTGACGACGAGATTCGCTCAGCGTCGGTTTCACAGGCCATTCTCCAGTCGAAACAGTAGACAGTGCTCGGTGGCTTTCGCGATATATTTCTTAACCGAGCTTACGGAAACCGCCAGGCGGCTGGCGATTTCGGCATAGGTCAGCCCTTCAAGCTGCGAGAGCAAAAACGCTTCCCGGACTTTTGCGTTAAGCCCGTCCAACATGGCATCAATCTGCTGTAACAGTTCGAGCTGGCTCTGCCGTAGCTCCGGTGAGGGAGAGAGCTCTGGGGGAAGCTGCGAAAGCATGTCTAACCATGCACGCTCCAGGGCGTTACGGCGGAACAGGTCGATCATCACCCGTTTAGCAATCGTGCAGAGAAAGGATTTTGGATCGCGAATCGTCAGCAGCGACTCGTTGGCCATAATTCGGACAAAGGTATCCTGCGCTACGTCGTCGGCGTCATAAGCGGATTGCAGCTTACAGGTAAGCCATTTTTTCAGCCAACCATGATGATCGCTATAGAGCGAGGCAAGCGTTAGCGGAGAGGCGATGGCGGAAGAAGAGGGCATAGCCAGGTTCAGGAGAGTTGATCAATACGGCACATGCTAATATGAGAATGGTTATCATTTCAATAAGTCGCGCCAGCAATACGGGCCATACAGAACTTTAGTAACGATAAGTAATTGTTAAACATTGAATATATTTTATTCCTCATTGCACCTTTTCTTTAACCTCGTCCTTAATGCAAATAAAATTCATTATCATTATTTCCTCTCTCACTTTAATGTTGTATTTATAATGCATCTTATGAGGTAAGGAGAGTCAGATGAACGCTAGCGAAAAAGCCGGACATACTTTTTTGGCAAGTTTGGGGAAAACCCGCTTACGTCCCGGCGGCATTGAGGCCACTGAGTGGCTATTTAAGCAGGCAGGGTTTAGCGCCGACAATAAAGTCCTGGAGGTGGCCTGTAATATGGGGACAACCTCTATTGAGCTGGCGCAGCGTTTTCACTGTACCGTTTACGCCATCGATATGGATAAAGGCGCGCTGGCGAAAGCCCGGCAAAATATCGTTCGCGAAGGTGTGGATCATCGGGTGATAGTGATGGAGGCGAATGCGGGTCGGCTGCCATTTGCCGACGAGACGTTTGATGTGGTGATAAATGAAGCGATGCTCACCATGTATGCGGATAAAGCCAAAGAAAAACTGGTGGCAGAATATTTTCGCGTTCTCAAGCCCGGTGGCCGTTTGCTGACGCACGATATCATGTATACGCATGATACGCTGGGAGAGGACGCCCGGCGGCAGCTGCAGGGGGTCGTGAAATCCAACGTCAGCCCGCTGAGCGCTGCCGCCTGGCGGACCCTTTTCCAACGGAGCGGCTTTGATGCCGTAAGCATTCATCATGGACCGATGTCGCTGATGTCGCCGCGAGGGTTAATGAAAGATGAAGGTTTTATACAGGCGCTAAAAATTGTCTGCAATGGCTTGCTAAAGCGCGAGAATCGTCCGAGATTTTTATCAATGCTGCGCTTTTTTCAACGTCATAAAAAGCATTTAAACTTTATTGCCTGCTGCTCGGTTAAAGCAATTCAGGTAAAAAGTCCGAAATAAGGGTGACGAAATGGATAATTGTCGATAATTATTAATTATTGTCAGGAAAGTAAAATAAGGTGATTCTTATTTCAACTTTGGCTTCGGGAAGCTCTCTTATATTCTTCTGTTAAATCAAAAAACGTTAAGAGAGATAAATGGGTAGCGTAAGCGCTGACGTGGTTAAAGGGATAACGGAAAACCAAAATTGTCCCGGTACCATTGCTGCGCAGCCCTGTCCTGACGCGGCCTCCGCCGTTGCCTGCAGGGAGCGCAGCGTTCTCCTGCTTCGAGAACAGACCGCCTTACGATGAATGATTAGCGTGTTAATCATTCTTATGGCGGATATTTGTAATGATTTATTCATTTTTTGTTTTACATTTTGTTACAGGTGTGCGGGTAATGTGTTTTTTTCTGCTGGCGTGTTTTTTTACTTGCCGCAGTGAATTTAACAGGATTATTATTGTCTGAACTGCTACACGTACCGCCTAATGACAGATGAAGGGACTCGTTTTTTCCTTAAGCGTTACCTCATGTTCTAATGTTTACAGGAAAAAACATGTCTTACGCTTTTAATAAAAGTCTTCTTCACCCTCGTAATTGGGGTACCTGGTTTGGCCTGGGCGTACTCTGGCTGATTGTCCAGCTTCCTTATCCCGTTTTGCATCTTATCGGCACCAGCGCGGGACGCGCCTCCCGGCGCTTCCTTAAACGTCGTGAGCATATCGCCAGACGTAATCTCGAACTCTGCTTCCCCACAATGTCGCCAGCGGCGCGCGAAAAGCTGATCGAGCAAAATTTCATGTCTCTGGGAATGGGGCTGATTGAAACCGGTATGGCGTGGTTCTGGAGCGATGAGCGAGTGAAAAAATGGTTTGACGTCGAGGGGATGGTCAACCTCAACAATGCGCTGAGCGAAGGGAAAGGCGTGATGGTTGTCGGCGTCCACTTTATGTCTCTTGAACTGGGTGGCCGCACGATGGGGCTGTGTCGCCCCATGATGGCAACCTACCGTCCGCATAACAGTCCGTTGATGGAGTGGGTGCAGACGCGCGGCCGCCTGCGCTCGAACAAGGCGATGATTGACCGCCGAAATTTATCCGGACTGGTGCATGCGTTAAAGTCGGGCGAAGCGGTGTGGTTCGCGCCGGATCAGGACTACGGCCCGAAGGGGAGCGTATTTGCCCCGTTCTTCTCGGTCCAGCAAGCGGCGACGACTAACGGCACCTACGTGCTTTCTCGTTTGTCGGGCGCAAAAATGCTGACGATCAGCATGGTGCGTAAAGCGGACCGCAAAGGTTATAGCCTGCATATCAGCGATGTGATGCGCGACTATCCTGGAGAAGATAAACAGGATGCGGCGAGCTATATCAACAAGATTATCGAGAAAGAGATCCTGCGCGCCCCTGAACAATATCTGTGGGTTCATCGCCGTTTTAAAACCCGTCCGCTGGGCGAAACTTCGCTCTATTAAGCCCTCCGCACTCGCGGCGCTTTCAAAATGGTCCCGGTTGCGTTAACGTGCGCGGGATCATATTTTTGTTGTAAGCGAAGGAGTGCGTTGTGTTCGCTGAGTTTGGTGTACTGAATTACCTGACCTATCTGGTTGGGGCTATCTTTATCATTCTGGTGCCCGGTCCCAATACCTTTTTTGTCCTCAAGACGGGCGTCGCTCACGGCGTGAAAAAAGGCTATCTGGCGGCAGCGGGCGTGTTTATCGGTGATGCCATTCTGATGTTTCTGGCGTTTGCCGGGGTCGCGACCCTCATCAAGACCACGCCGGTATTATTCAATATCGTCCGCTACCTGGGGGCGATTTATCTACTGTGGATGGGCGGGAAGATGCTCTACGCGGTGTTGACGCAGCGCGATGGGCATTCGTCTTCTGATTCCGAGCCGGGGAGCGCGATTCTTAAGCGTTCGCTGACCCTCAGCCTGACGAATCCGAAAGCGATTCTTTTTTATGTCTCATTCTTCGTGCAGTTTATTGACGTCAATGCCAGAACGCCCGGGCTGGCGTTCTTTATTCTGGCGCTGACCCTGGAGATAATTAGCTTTATTTACATGAGCTTCCTTATCGTCTCCGGCTCTTTCGTCACGCGCTACGTAAAAACGAAAAAGAAACTGGCGAAAATCGGTAATAGCCTGATTGGCCTCGTGTTTGTCGGTTTTGCCGCTCGTCTGGCAACGCTACAGTCGTAATCGTTGGGGCCGGTATATGCCACCGGCCCGCCGCTGACTCTCTGTGCTTTGTAACAAATTCCCTTCAATTTTGATTGCATTGGTGTTACATATACAGCCGATTATCGCTCAGAAAAAAGGGAACCCGGATGATTCTGCAGAAACTCACCAGCAATAAAAACAGCAAGAAGTTCTTTATGTCGATAGCGGCGATATTTGCCATCGCGCTTATCGTGGTAGGACGTGCAACCTTTGGCGGCGTGGTGAGCGAGTACAATATGCCGTACTCAGAGTGGACGACTTCAATGTTTTTCCTGCAAGGGGCGATGGTGACGGTTTATAGCATCGTGTTTACGCTGCTGTTCTCCATTCCGCTGGGATTCCTTTTTTTGGGCTCCGACCGCCGGGACTAATCGTATGCGACAAGGCGAACCGAAGTTCGCCTTGTGATGTTTTGCGCTTTATCGCCAGCCTCTGTCGTCGTGATGATGATGACGGTGCCCGTGGTGATAGCCTCTGTCGACGATACATCCCGATAATAGCGTGCAAAGCGCGAGCACTAACGGCAACACGATCGATTTTTTCATTTCTCACTTCTCCAGTTAAATCTGTCCGCGAACGGCGACAAGCGCAAACGGCTGATGAAGTGAGTCTATTCTTTTAAGTTATTGAGTAGATAAGAAAATTCCGCAATGTTTGCCAGTCTGAAGGGCGAATATTCCTGGTTTTACCACCAGCCCAGCTGCGTACCCGCCACGGCCACAATTGCGACAATAAGCATAATAATGGTGCTTTTCTTCATTACGCCCCGCCCGGTGCCGCATAGCCGCCGACAAAAAACCAGCCCAGAAAAACAACGGCGACGATAAAAATAGCCACCGGAAATAGAATACCCAGTCTCATTATTGAGCCCCTGTAGGTGCGAATCGTGCTTAATATGATACGGGATTTCACCGTATATTAGTCAATATGAAAAAATGTTCCCTGGCGACGTGACTTTTTATCCTGATACATCGCGTCGTCGGCGCTTCGTAGCGCTTGCTCAACGTCCATTGCCTGTGGGTCGGCTTCAATCACGCCAAAGCTGGCGCCGGGATAGTTAATTCGGTGCGCGCCAAGGAAATAGATCCCCGTTAGCTCTTTACGTAAAGCGGCAATATACTCCTGTTGTTCCTCCGCTTCGGAACATAGGCCAACCAGCAAAAATTCATCGCCGCCCAGGCGGCCAACAATATCGCCGCGGCGGGCGCGGGCCAACAGGCGTTCTCCAACCTGAATCAGAAAGCTGTCACCGCAGGGGTGACCGAATCGGTCGTTGATTGCCTTGAAATCATCGAGATCGATAAAAATGAGCAGTACGCTGCGCTGGCGTTCTCTGGCCTGCGCAAACTGTGCGGCAAGATGCTTGAACAACGAGCGGCGATTCGGCAAACCGGTGAGCTCATCGGTGTACGAGTGCATCTCCAGCGCGACGTTTGCTGCCCGAAGCTGCTGCACCAGGGTCTCTTTCTCAACATAGTGCGAAATGAGGTTGGCAAACAGATTCATCACCTGCTCACCCTCAATGTTATAGGGTTGTCTTTCCCGGCTGGTGGCGCAGAGCGTGCCGAATAATGAGCCATCGGTCAGGCGCACGGGGATGCTGAAAAAGGTTGCGATACCCAAATCCTGGGCGGCGATACACGAACGCCAGCGCTCGGCCACATCGTTGCTGAATATGCAGCGGTCGTCCAGCGCACGTTTACACAGGGAGTCATTCCAGGGAACGGAGAAACCTTCAGGGATCTGCATTTCGCTGCTATTGTGCGCGTACATAATCTGCTGGCGCTGCGCCTCGAAGTCAATACGAGTCAGGTAGGTAGATTCCATTCGGGTAACAAGCTCCAGCATCTCAAGCAGCTGTCGAACCAATGTTTCCAGGGTGTGTTCATTGGCGAGCGTTTGTGAAACGCGAGCGAGGAGAAAATCGGACATGAGGAATACGGCTCCCGAACGCTAATCGTAACTACCGGCAAGCTATGCGAAACGACAATTAGCGCAGAATTAACAGAGATACACAAAATTTAACACATCTGTCGGGAGAATACCTGCATCGAGGGTGGGAAAAAAGCCCCGTCGGGTGCGTTAGCCACCCCAGATACTACGGCTTTCAACGGTGCAATGCGGGGTTGCGCGGCACGCAAGACTATTGAAAGCCATATTTACCTACCTAAGTGTGGACATAATGTGGACATTTTCCGCATCAGCGCCACCTCTCAGCGGGTTAAGCGAGATTGCGTCCTGGAGGTATTCGGGCGCAAAATGAGCGTAGGCCATAGTTTGCTCAATTCGCGCATGCCCAAGGATCCTCTGTAACGTAATGATGCTTCCTCCGTTAATCATAAAGTGCGTCGCGAAACTGTGGCGTAGTGCATGCGTCGCCTGGCCGGTCGGAAGATCAGGTTTTACCTCCCTGAGTATCTGCCTGAAGTCAGAATACGACGCCTTACCAAATAACAATCCTCGCTTACCATCTGCTATGAGTTTTGCCACTTCCGCTGATACTGGAACAGTCCGCTGCTTGTTACTCTTGGTTTTAACGAACGTCACACGGTTCTGTATGATGTTTTCTGCCTTGAGTCGAGCCGCTTCACCCCAACGAGCACCTGTACTTAAACAGAGAACGGCTATCTTCTTGTTGTCGCCATCCAGTCTAAAGAGCAAGTGCTTGATTTCGTCCTCTGTCAGATAGCCAGTTTCGGGGACTTCTTCTTTCAACTTCTTCCTGCCCCTGATCGGATGTTCACCCGAAAACAACTCGTGGACTGACCCCGTCCCGGTAGACGATCCTGCCCTATAGTTTGAGCATAGGAGGAGCGTATGGGCACACCACGATTTACACCCGAATTTAAGGAAGAAGCCGTCCGTCAGATAACGGAACGCGGTTATTCCGTTGCCGAAGTATCTGACCGTCTGGGCGTCTCTGCACACAGCCTCAGGGAGTGGGTAGCTCAAAAAAAAGCCAACTTTGAATACCTTCTGGCGATGGAGTTGGAAGACCAGGACACTGGCGAGCGTAGCTCCTTGCTCGATAAAGTCATGGGCAGCGTTTCCAACCCGAAGATCGCCCGTCATGAATTGATGGTCCGCATGCGCGGTTTTGAGGATATGGCTAATAAGATGGGAGTGGTTGGCATGTTCTACACGTTGACCGCACCGTCACGTTATCATGCCACGCATGTGCATTCCGGCATGCGCAACGATAAATACTGCAATGCCAGCCCACGCAAAACTCAAAAGTACCTTTGCAACGTCTGGTCACGTGTACGCGCCAAATGGGGAAGGGAAGGCATCCGCACATTTGGTTTTCGTGTAGCCGAACCACATCACGACGGAACGCCGCACTGGCACCTGCTGTTATTTCTCCGCCCGGAAGAGGTGGAGCTCGCCACTGAAATTTTTCATGAGTACGCCCTCCAGGTGGATGGAAGCGAACCCGGCGTGGCTCAGTATCGTTTTACTGCCAAACCAATTGATGAAGAGTTTGGATCGGCAACGGGATACATCGCAAAGTACATCTCAAAAAATATCGACGACTATGGAATGGATGGCGAGTTTGATCACGAGTCAGGCAAACTCGTTAAAGAGATGGCAAAGCGAGTGCGGGCGTGGGCTTCACGCTGGAGTATTCGCCCGTTTCAGCAGATTGGAGGCGCGCCTGTATCCACCTGGCGCGAGCTAAGGCGCCTAGGAAGTCGTGAGCTTGTCTTGCACCCGGAACTTGAAGCTGCCCGCGCTGCGGCTGATGCGGCTGATGCGCCTGATTGGCCGGGATACGTCAACGCCCAGGGCGGCCCGTTTGTAACTCGCGATTGTTTGTGTGTTCGCCTCAATTACGAATACACCGAAAACGGCAATGATTATGGTGACACAGTCGCCAAAATCAGCGGCGTCTATTGTCCGTTTACGATCAGTGAATCGGTCATTTAAACTCGTACCAATGATTACAAAATCGTACCGAAGCGTAAGCTATCGTCGGTCGAGAATTTGACCTTAGAAGGCCGCGACGCGGCCCCTTGGAGTTCTGTCAATAACTGTACGGGTCGCGCCGAATCGGACGAAAAACCACCACAACTAAAGACAGAACTTACGCAGATTGTCGTCGATTTCATACGATATTCACGCCAGCAAAGGCAGGAGATCAGCGACAGTTTGAGGCAAGATTTTGGTGAAAGGTCAGATATATGAGTGTGCCGCATAAAAATTGCACATGTCGAATTATGATACCTATGTGCTGTCGTGGGGGGCAAAGGTTACCGATAGTAAAGATATGAGTATGGCATAGGAAGATGCGGATCTGCGCTGATATGAGCGGCTACAACTAGTAGCGAAACGGTGGGCAGAAAATTATGACGCTATGGCTGCTGAATTTTTGAGGAAAAAGGCCCCGCAGACTTGCAGCTGCTAAAGAAGAGATATACGGAGCTAGAAAGCTTAATAAACGAAAAGACAATAGTAATTGTTTGCGATAAACTGCGCACCTACTGTTTCTTCGCCAGCGATAAAATAGTGAGATCGCATGCTAGCAACGCTAGCATTCGGGACGTCGGACAAGTTTACGCTATCAGCAGTGGCATTCTGCGACAGGCAACAGTTGATGATTCTGGTAATAAAGTAGGACCAATAACCGAATACATAGCAGCGTATGAACTGGGCGTGCGCTGGAAGAAAACAGCTAGCAAAAATTCCAAGACTGAAGTTGAAAGTAAAAAATGAAATTATTATATATCAGCAACTCCGATGGGGGCGACTCAACAGAACATCTAATCTTTAACAGCCATATAGCAGTGATTGTAGAGCACGATAATGAAGAGTGTATCAATTTATTAGATCACAAAGATTAATGCCATGGCTAACTTTTCACGAAGGCTAAAAATCATAAAGAATATGAATTTTACTATATATTTATAAGTGATGTATATTAATAAGTCATGGCTTAACTCTAATTATTAGAGCAAAATAAATTTGCGCATCATGTTTAATACATAACGCGCAAATATGTTAATTATAGTCTGTTTGAAAGTTCATCATTGTAAGTCAATAAGCCCTCGGTTACAGCTGTTTCGAGTAATGGACTTATTTTTTGAGTCTTTTCAGCTATAAAAGCAATTTGATATTTAGCCCGTGTTATAGCTACATATAATTTATTAAATGATGAGTAATTAATGAAGTGCAGAGATTCTCCAGTATAAGTCGATTGTTCAGGGAATTTGTCAGAATCAGCACCAACAATCACTACGACTGAAAATTCCAAACCACCTATATAATCCATCCCTCCTATTACATAAAGGTTGTTTGTGGCTGCAGCTTCTACAGCTAAATTATCACCACGCCTTTCAATTGATATATATTCCTTATCATTCGATTCAGCAAAATTTTTTAATTCCTTGAAGACTTGATCTGTACATGGGACTATTAAAACATCACTTTTTGAAATATCTAATTCTTGAGCAATATGATCAACAAAAGAGAAAGATGCTCTGTAAACTTCAGAAGCATTTTGTTTTGTTATTATATATGGGACACAGCATTTATCCTCAATCAAGGATGTATGGCCAGTCATCGATTCTGCCAAAGGATTTTCTAACTCCTGAAATAATGTAGCCCCAGATGCTAAAACACAACTTGCTAGATTTATGATATGTTCAGAAGAACGAAATACAGCACTTAAACCATGCTCATTTGCTAAGTTGGCATCAAGTTCTTTGGCTACATCTTCTTTGGTTATAGTCGTATCTCCGGTTGCTTGACTTCGATCCATTGTAAATACAATATGATTAGAGTTGGGTTTGAGGAGATTATGGAATAAACTTAGCTCATTAATATTAAAAAGATGTGTCTCATCAATATACATAATATCAAACCCAGCGGTTATTCTACGCCTTTTCCATATCGGAGTTGACGTTTCTTTAAGCGCGGACAGAGTAATGTCGTCACTATCAAACAAGTTTAATGCTATAAGTTTTTCTTGATATTTATTGTAAATCGAGAATATAGTTTTAAAATCATCATCGTTCTCTATTGGGATGATATTTTTGGTTCTGGGAAGCGACATATAGGTCTTAAGATCATCACCAGCACGACCTTTAATATACGTTGATATTTCCTCTTGGAGTAATATAGATATGCCCCAGGGATCGTTACTGCCAAAGAACTTCTTAAGTTTAGGCGAAATGAAATTAAGTGAACCAGCATAATCCTTGATGAAAAAATCCTCTAGTGCTTCATTTATGTAAAGTAGTTGCAACTGTTTTGACTCTAATGCATCACTATCAAGATATTCAGTTGCAGATATTCTATTACCTAAATTATTTATGCACCATTCTTGTAGAGTAGTAACTTCGATTGACTGTAATTTACCAGAGTTAATGAACTCATCTCCACCGTTAGACGCTATTAAATTTTCAATGTTATTTTTAGTCGCTATGCTGTGAGTTATGAAGATCGCTCGAAGTTGGTTGTCCGTTTTTTTTGCATTTTTGAGTTGAACAACAGATCTCAGGATTAAGCTTAATGTTTTTCCTGTTCCTGCAGCTCCTTTAAGAATGTCTGGTCCAAAGCTTTCGCTGAAAACAAATTTCTTTTGGCTTTCTGTTAGGTTTTTTGTCCAGTAATCTAAGCCCATATGAGGGTTGTTTAAATTCCCCGCTTCATGAATCTCGCTTACACTTAAATAAGAACTTGATGGGTCTGATTGGTTTTCAGAACTTTTAAATAAAGTGTGGGGGTCTATATCCAAAAATCCTTCTTTTGCCTTTCGGAAATTAGCTAGCTTGGGTTCGTTCTCAGCTGTATCATACCCATCTTGAAAAATTAAGAAGCTACTTTCATTCCTTTTTTCTTGCCTTTCCTTATCCGGAGATTTATCAAGTATTACTTTATAAGATTTTCCAGTAGTAAATGAGAGCGGTAAAAGAGCAATTAATGATGTACCATTAATTATTTTTTCGCAGGGACTATGACCAATTTTATCCCATAGTTTAATAGCTAATCTACACGATTTTTGAAGAATGGTAACGACTTCACTACTACTCCTTTGAAAACCATTAAATGTAGTGGTATCGAATATCAACAGGTTTTTCTTATTTGGGTTTTTACTTAAAATATAAATCCCGGAGTTTATAGACAAGGCTTTAATGTCTAAACTGAAGTCGGATATTTTACCATCTTTTAATAAGCGTGCCAAAATTTGGCCCTTGTCGTAATCTGCAGACTGAAGCATCCTTTCTGATACTATTTTCCGCGCTGCATTACTTTCTATAGCAATAAAGTTCATTATTTGGCATCCATTATTGTTGTTAATAATTCACTATGGTGATTTGCAACGCCAACCCTAACGAAATTATTAGTAAAACGCTGCATAAGTAATTCAATAAATGGTGACTTGAGTTGGCCTATAATACTGCAAAGCTTATTTGTTACATTCATGTTTAGGCCTGCATAATTTTCACCATTATCTAGTTCAATACCATTTGGTATTTTTTTTGCTATGGAGATGTCCAATTCATAAATTTCTCTTAGGTTGACAACAACAGAATTGTAACCATCAACATTATCAATAAAAAAATAGTCAGGGTTTTTATTTTCAATTATATCTTTGAGGGCCTTTTCACATTCATCTCGAAAATGGATAATAATTTTTTCATATGCTGAGTTTTCATCTAAGCAATTTATTTTAGTTTGAAGTGATTCTAGGCGTATTAATTCCCTGTTATTTAGTAAATTCTTTTCTTTTATTATGGCGTATATCCTGTGATAACCATAGGTTGTAACATTGAGCTCTGAGAAAGATGCTTTTTCAAGTAGCTCAAGAAATTGTTTTTTTAAGTTTTTAAAAACTTGCTTTTTTACTATTGGTTGTAATTCTTTATCTCTCCAGATGCTGAATGGAACTGCTGGAATAAAATTATAAAACTTAACCTTTTCTTTATTTGCAATATCACATCTTGCGGTGATCACAAGACCTAAGGTTTCATTGTTAGGGTAAGAGGCTGAGTAAGCACAATTAAAAATTGTCCCTTGGGTTAAAGTCCTATCATCCGTAACATCAACCATGTCACGTTGCATAAAATCTCCTTATTTTGAATATCAGAGCCCTAAACTATAAGTGCTTTATCATCAATCCTTTGACTTGGATTCTGATGAAATGTACTTATGGTTTCTTATCTATTATATATACATACGATGAATAATTATCAATAACATTTCATTATAAGTTTTGGTTGTTTCATGGATGTCTTGAATGTGACTATCTTTGCTTTTGTCAATGAAGTTTTTATGAATATTTGATTTAAAGCAATAAATTGAATGTAACAGTATGATTTTGATTGGAGTGGCGTGCTCATTTATTGGAAAGCTATGTTCTCTATAACATTAGTGCACGTTGTACTTCGATGATGATTTTTTATTTGATATGGATTATCCATAACGAACGCTAATCAAATTGACTAAATTCTCCTAACCCAGCTATACAAAAGGTTTAGATACTTCTACTAAGAGACTGGGAAACATCCTAGTGAGTTTAATGTGAAAATTAGTGGTTGTTATTGAACTTATTTGCACAAAATTGCAAATGATCTATTGATATCGATATTCCGTGTATTGCGCCACAGTAGGTATGCAGCTCTGATTCTAAGCATGCACGATAAAAGGAAGGATAGTTGCGCGCAGGTGACGGGGGGCAAGCCCCCGCAAGCGATACCTTTGCTGACAGAGTTGTACGTATTGGTTCCGAACACAGCATGACCGGGGGCAGAAATAAAGTCAAAATTGCAGCCAACAACCTCCCACCGCACTGGCACCGCTTTGGCGACCGGTCTCCAGGGACTAAATGGGATCCAACCACGACACATGGTACAGACAACCAGAAAAGTGGTCCGCTTGCCCTTACTGATGGGACTTACATCGATGCGGAGGGCCTGACCGAGTCCGCAAACGAGCCGGTTGATGTGACTAACGAATATGTTACTCTCTGCATGTGGAAACGAACGGCATAACAAACTACGGTCAGTAACGACCGTGTTTGCCAGTATCGGGTACTTGAATTAGCTCAAATTTGACAGTCTGTTTCGAACCGTTGAATTAATAGCGAAAAGAAGACATGTCAAACATGGAGAAATGTTATGAAAATGGTTTTAAAGTCGTCTATTTATTAATGTTTTTTTAATTTTGTATGAGGAATCATCAATGCTAAAGCATTGATGATTCTTTTATGGGGATTTTATCTTAACTGTAAGATATATTATCTCCCTATCTTAGGGGAGGGCTTAAGGTATTAGGTTGTTTTATGTGAGAAAATTAACCTCTCAAGTTCTTTGTATGTAACAGAGTCAGTAGGGAAACTTTCGGATAGCTTCAATTTAAAAACTTCGGGATTTATATTGGTTTTTATGCCGCAAATATTTCTAATATGGTTGTTTAGCTCCTTTACACTTTGATTCTCAATGTCTGTAATAATTTTGTCATACTGAGCTTCGTCGAAGGGAAGTTCATTTTTTTTACAAAAACTAACTAGCACATCTTTGCTAAAAAGATAGTTTTCTATTTCCCAGCGAATCAACATGCGATGATTTTTAGGATTTGTTTCGAGGTAGAGTTCTCTATCTTTAGACGATATGCAACGGCCTGATCCAGAATCTCTATCTTTCAGAACCAATACTTCTAAATTAGGTAGAGCTTTAGATAAAATGGCTATGGCAATATCACTTCTTTTATCTAGTTCAGTATTCCCGCCACTTGAAACGAATAATGTGTCAGGGTATTTATCATTAAAAATGGCATTATAAACTTGAGCATCTAACCCGCGCTCTCTTCCTGCTGTGCCTGGGCTATCACGACCTTCGCAGTACACTATTCGTCTGGGACTTAGTAGATGAGTGAGATCGTCTAAGGCAATACCGAAAATCTTGCGCCACATGACAGAGCTTTTCGTAGTAGGTGTTAAAACGTTAGTCTCAGCAGCAAGATTATGATTTTCATCAAAGTATATTATTTGGCATTTTTCGTTGAGCTCATCTTGTAGGGCTCGCATAAAACCGATGCTATGAGTTGTTAACCATATTTGGCATTGTTCGCCAATAAGTCTATTTATTTCAATGAGGAGTTTTTTCTGAATGGATGTATTAATATGCAACTCTGGTTCATCTAAGAGATAAACAGTATCACAATATTCATCTTGCCTTAAATATAAATCAAGTAAAATGTCTATGACCTCTTTTTCTCCTGATGATAATACATTGAATGAAAATGGTTTGGGATGGTCAGGTTTTTTGAAATATATTGTTCCCTGAGAACTTTCTATATTTCCGAGATTGTCAATTTCGAGATTCAAGCAGTTTTTTATTGACTTATTTAAATCCCCTATAATCTTTTCCTTGGCCTCACTTGGTTTACAATCCTCAGCATTCATATATTTAATAAACTTAATATTTAGTCTGCGGTAGTTTTCTTCCATCTTATCATCAAGATCTGAAGAAGAAGATGCGCCATAATTATTTAAATATATCTCACCAACTGCTCTACTTTCAGTTACGTTTAAATTAGAATTGTATCTGTAAGGACTCCGGAAGGAAAATAATGTATTTTCTTTACCCTTCCTACTTTGTCTTGCATTGTAATAAGTGCCACTAGTAAATTCAATCGAAATGCTTTGATAGTCAAATGCAGGGTCATTATGCATTGAGTGATAAAGATAGTTTTTACTTCCTTTGTTACCCAATGCGCCGAACGCATTATGGTGGAAAAGAATACCATCTAAAACACTGCTTTTCCCACACCCGTTTGGTCCTACCAATGCGATAATCCTAGCGGGATTTTCGCCTAAATCTATGGTCAAGTCATGAAAGCGTTTGTATCCATTAAACAATCTCAATTTTTTTATCCGCATAGTTTAGTTCATCCATTACGAAGTCAGATTTTATTAGAGAAGCACTAGATGTTAGATTAACAGTAAGTGAGGTTACAAAAACGTCGTTTTTATCAAACCTACATGATCTTCATCATAAAACACCTGTGAATGCCTGCACAGTGTTAGAGATCGGACTCATGCGTATTAACGTAACATTGCGTAGGGCGTAGGTTATGTCCGCTTCTGGCACAGAGCTGCCTGTCAGATCAGGTTTGGCTTTGTGCCATAGATGTATCAGATGACAACCGAGCTAATACAAGTCATTAATGATCGCGTCGTACCTCAACGTGTAAGACCACTGAGTATCTTCAGGGTTGTAATTTACCCAGTTTTAGCCCCTTCTTTAAGCGTTGCAATCAGTTCACTAACAGAGATATTTTGCAGCCGCTCCCTGATATCCTCATCAACCCTTTGCAGTGAGAGTGCGAACTCAATTCTTTTCGCTTTGCCGTAGCGATCGAACTCCTGATGCGTTTCCTGCAAGCCCGTGATGACATACATTCCGTAGATGGAGCCAACGCCATCAATTAGCGGCCAGGCAAGCCCGGTGTAAGCCATTGTCGAGACGGCACCCAAAGACAGGTTGCCACCAGTGATTTCAGGATAAAGCAACCCACCCAGCGTCAGCTGGTTCTCACCTGCGCCAACGTACTGCCATTTTGCACTACGGCCCACACGATCATTTTTAACGTGCCGCCAGTTACGGGACAACTGCAATTGCTGATAGGGCAGTGTCCTGAGTTCAAATACAAAAAGTCCGAACACCATCATCATAGCTATAACTCCTGTTAATCATGGTCCCGGAACGAACCCCGGGCAGCACGTTGCCTTTTATCAATTTCCGCGCGGACAGCCTCGCCAACAAGTCGCGCCAGTTCGCGCGGATTGCTGCTCTGAATGTCATGCAGATGAACATGAATATCACCGGAAAAACTATAACCTGAAGCCGCAGCCGCCGTGTGGGTGCTTTGATTTCGGCGTACCGGTTGCCATGCCTGCGTATGTTTTATCAATGGTTCGCCAGCGGCAATAACCGGGCGAGAGCTGACAGACTGGCGGACAAGCTTCGACTCCTGCCATTCACCACGTACTGCAAGGGCTGGAGGGAGATTTTTAAATACAATGTCACCCGGCCCGATACGTTTGCGCTTTTCCTCATCTAAAAGGCCTTTGGTGTTATCCGCGATTTGGCCCAGCCGCCGCTCTGTTCCTGAGTTGCCCCCGAGCACATTGGGCGGCGGGGCGCTGCCTTTGCTTGCAGGTTTTTCAGATGACCATTGCCACTCCCTTTTAACCATGCGCCCGGATTTTTCATCCCATTCCCACATAACCGGAATAGACCTGAGTCTGGCCGCTTCCAGCCTGGCTCTTTCAATGCCATCGGGGATGAGATCGAGCTTCTCCAGTAACCAGCCGACGCCTTCCATTAACTTCTGAAGGGGCCAAAGCAGAACGCTAAGTGCGGTCCCCAGGACCTCGCCAAAGGTCTGCCCGGCGCTGGCGCACTTGTTTAGCGCCTCGCGACTCTCCTCAACGGGCGTTAATACTCTTTTAAACCAGTTCCAGACGTTTTTGACGCCATCCCCAATGACCCCGAAAACGGGCGCCAGCCGGGAAAATACGTTATAAACAGGCGCTAACCCCTGGATGACGCCTGTAAAAAAACCGCTAAAGAAGGCCTTAATTGGTCCCCAGTATTTCCAGATCAGTACCCCAGCAGCTACAAACGCAGCACCCACTAAACCGATTGGGCTCAAGAGCATTGATAATCCGCCGCCCAGTGTCGTAATTCCACCTTTCACAATACCGAGCAGAGCAGGGAGCCCGGTTAGCCGCAGCGCCAGCCCGCCAACGCCTTTTGACAGGGCGCTTATCGCCGTCCCCGGAGAGGAAAAGGCGCCAAGTAACGCGCCGCGCAGGGTTACCATCAACCTGGTTAATACGCTGGCGCGTCCAGCCAGACCGCCGAGTAAGGCACGCCATCCGCTGATTTTTGCCAGTGAACTGCCGCCCACAGCACTCAATATGCGGAACGCTGATACCGTACCTCCGATGCCGCTCCCGCCGGACAGCAGCGCAAACCCCAGCCTGAGCTTTGCAAGCGGCCCTAAAAGTAGACCAGCAGCTAATGACATACCGCCAAATACTGCGGTTAATGCCAGTGCAGTACCACCGGCGAGTAACAACGTTCGTGAAAGTCTGGGGTTTTCTTCTATCCAGGTTTGAATAGTGCCAATAACCCGGCTAAGCCCCTGTGTCAGCCTGCGCAATGGGCCGTCTACTGTCTCAGCCACAGAAATGCGAAACGCCTCCCACGCGCTGTCCAGCTCCTTCAAATCGCCGCCCAGGTTGTCTTTCTTCTTGTTAGCGACGGCGAAGGCCTCCTGATTTTTATGTGCTTCAGCAATTTGTTCATAGAGTGACTGGAGGTAGCCATCACCTGCGCCGTTGACCAAAGACTGGAGGCTCGTAAAACCCTCTTCTCCGGCGATATCTTTGAAAAATGAAACCTGATCCACCTCGCCAAAGCGGGAAACGCGTTTTTGTAGATCGAGAAGAATATCGAACGGACGTCGCATCTTTCCGCTCGCGTCGGCAGTTTCCACTCCCAGCTCTTTGAGTGCCTTTTTGGCTGCCGTAGTGGGGGAGGCCAGGCGGGAGAGGGAGCGACGCATTGCCGTACCGGCCTCGCTACCGCGAATACCCACGCGCGCCAGCGTGCCGGTCATAGCTGCGGCTTCTTCCAGGCTTATCCCAAGTCCCGCGGCTACCGGCCCGACAACTTTCATTGTCTCGCCGAGGCTGCTAAGCGTGGTGTTGGTACGGGTAAATGTACCTGTCAGCACATCGCTGACGCGGTCCATTTCCCCGGCGTCGAGGGCGAACTGTGAAAGAATATTTGAGCCGATGTCTGCCGTTTCACCCAGTTCCATACTGCCCGCTAGTGCCATATTGAGCACGCCGGGCAGTGCGGCACGGATAGCATCTGGCGTGAAGCCCGCCATTGCCAGAAAGGCCTGGCCGCTGGCGGCGTCACGTGTGGTGAAGGCGGTTTCAGCACCGAGTTTTTTTGCCTGAGTGCGCAAGGCGGCCAGCTGTGAATCGCCCTTATCAAGCCGCGTTAGCGCCTGGACGTTTGACATTTCCTCATCAAAACCAACCGCAGGCGACAGGAAGCGCCCGGCACCGTACCCGGCAGCGGTTGCTGTACCTAATGCTATGGCACCGCCAGAGCGCAACTTCCCGGCCATCTGCTGTGCACCCTCGTAACGTTTACGAGCTTGAGTGACCGCAGCAAGTTGCCGTTTTTCCCGTTCAAGGGATTGGTTGTATTGTTCTGTGCGGCGTATCGCGTTACCGATGGTGGCGCTACTACCGGAAAGCATGACGCCATGCTGGCGCAGGGCTGATGCACTCTCACGGAGGCGGGCCACTTCCGTCACGCGTTTTGCGGTCAACCGATCAAGCCGCTCACCCAATCGGGACATCAGTATTTGCTGTTTTTCCGTCAGCGTTCCGTTTTTACGTTGTGCTTCTGACAAGCCATCAAAGCGGGCACGGGCACGTGAGATGGAACGGTCGGTTTTGCCGACGGCCGCGGTCATTCGCTGAAAAGTGGCACTGCTCTTATCGAGCCCTTTCAGGGTGGATTGTGTTTTTCTGAGGGAGTCGGATAGGCCGCCCGCACTCTGGCGGGCAGCATTAACGGGGCGGGTAAATCTGTCGATCGCGCTGAAAGCAACGCGTATATCAAGACTCTTCATCACTGGCACCACTTCGAAGCGCCGCCCGCTTGCGCCAGGCTATCACCTCGCCAAGATCCATGCCGAAAACTTCAGAGGGCGGCCAGTTAAAAATAACGGCAATATCAGCAACCAGATCGTCTATCTGGTCAAACGCAACGGTGATTACTCGCTCTCCGTCTCCGCCACGTTCGACGCTCCAGGCTCCGGCGGATTCAAGAAAGGGACCATCTTCTCTGCCAGCCCGATAAAGTCCAGCATGTGCATTTCGTTGATTTCTTTTTGCGTCAGCGCAGGCGCGGTGACTCGCGTTAACAGCGTGGCGATGGAGTCCGCATCCATATTGGCAACCCGGATAAGGTTCAGACTGCGCAGGGATCCGGCCTGACTGATTGCGCCGGTGATCTCCACTTCGCTAATCTCGCCATCTTTACGCACAACTGGACGAGTCAATTTAAAAGTATTTTTGCTGGTCATTTCTGATTTCTCCGGGCGACGTCACCGCCGCCCTTTTTGTCGTGATTAACTGCCCATACCCAGGGCGGAGGTGATGCGGTCCGGGAACATGTTCTGACCGTTCTTTTTGTAGATGAAGTTCAGCAGGTCAATTTCGATAATGGGCTGATCATCGATGGAGAATTTGTAGTAGGTGGACTTAAAGGTGTAGCTTTCCTCCGTATCTTCCCCCTGTTTTGAGTCTCCACCGTCGAGTTCAGTAAATCGCCCGCGCAGCTCCACCTCGACAAGCTGGCTTTCGCCATCAGTGAAATATTCACCCGCAAAGCGCAGACGCGTGCCGTCAATTTCTGCTCCGTATTCGAGAAAGAGAGCCTTAATTACGCCTCCAAAAACAATGGTGGAATCCAGCGCGCCAGCCTCAAGGCCGAGATCAACACCGACCGCACCCAGCATGCCACCGCCCTGATAGTCCTCTACTTTTCGTGACAGTTTGGGGCGAGTGAAAGAGGTCACTTTTCCCAGATAGTTGTCGCCGTTAACAAAGCAGCTAAAAAGCCGCAGTTTGTGAGGAACAGCCATTATTCACCCCCGAGCGACGCGAACGCCGGTTCGTAAAAATCATCAGTAAAGGTCTGGTATAGCGTCAGATCTTCAAGCGGTGGGACCGGGCTGTAGCTATAGCGCACAATCAGTTTTCCCTGGCGCAAATCCGTGGTGCCGTTGTCCAGCGTGTCATACCAGCAGTCAGCGCCGATAAGCTGGCCGGCAGTGACTTTTTTGCTGAGAGCAGAGCGGATGCCGCTTACCACATCTTTCACGTTGGCCGGAGTGAGCGGGCTGTCAACAGAGGTAAATTGCGCCTCCGCAATACTGTCCGCCAGGATCTGCGCGGTACGGGTAAACACCTCAAAAGTGTAGGTTTCGGTGTCCGTGGTGCGGTTACCCCAGAAGCGGAAACCGTCACGCTTGATAAGCGTCGTGATTTCGTTGTTGTTCAGCTCGTTAGCGTCGCTGTCTTCTGCCTGCAATGCCCAGAATACATCTTTCGAAATACCCAGAACGTTATTCACCACAACGTTGGACAGCGATTTGTGCCAGCCCTGGCTGTTATCAATAGCGGCGCGCAGGCCGCAGGCGTAAGCCGGGGCGGGAAACGTTTCGTTATCATCCGTCAGGGGGTTGTAAGCGATAAAGTCCGGCCAGATCAGCATCAGCTCGCGGTAAGCGAAGGTTTTGCGATAAGCGATAGCCTCCGCCATGGTCGCGCAGCCGTTGCAACCGGCATAAACAAAAGCCCGCAGATTCTGGGCAATCACGCAAAGCTGTGACGTCACTTCCGCAGTGTCGTAGTCCGGCACCGCCAGGATGCGCGGGCGATAGCGGGTTTTGGCCTCCGCCGTCAGCAGGGCATACATTCCCGTATAGCTGTCGCCATCTGTTCCACCAATAATGGCCTGGGACTGGCTGTCGCCGTTACCGGAAGCCTCTTTCACCCGGACAATCACAACACGCGGACTGCACTGATCGGAAATGGCTTTGAGGGCTTTGTAAAGTGACCCGGTTTTACCTGCCTTGCCGAGGACGTTACGTACCCGTGTCAGCAGAACCGGAGTATTGAGCGGGAAAGTTTCCGGATCGGCGTCATCAGCAACCGCAACAATACCGATCACGCTGGAATCAATGTCATTGATTGCCTGCTGTAGGTCGGTATTTTCGCGAGAGCGGACGCCGTGAAAACGAGTTTCAGACATAAGTTCACCATCATGTTGCTCTTTGAGTTCAGGGCAATATTCAACGTTAAGTCTGCTGGCGTCGCCTGGTTGCCGGTCTGCCCGTTCGCTGACAACAAAAAGGGATTCAGCCCCGCGCGCGGGCATGGAATCATCAGCAAAAAACGGGGGAGTTATGTCGATAGCAGACACGCTAACAACAGCAGCCGAAGGGTATTTAGAAAAATTAAGTGAGGTCGTAAAGACACCGGATTTTAGTATCACGTTGGGTGGGGTCGCCCTGACTGAACTGGCCGACCGCATCACCTCGCTATCTGTTACAGATAACAACGGTTTTGATGCTGATCAGCTAACTCTGTCAGTAGATGACTCTGACGGAGTAACGGATTTACCCCCACGCGGTGCGGAGCTGGCGGTGTCCATCGGCTGGCTGGGTGAGGCGTTGATCTACAAAGGTCTCTACACCGTTGACGAGGTTGGGCATAGCGGGCCGCCGGATGTTATAGGCATCACCGCGCACAGCGCTGATTTTCGCGAAGAGATGAACGTCAGGCGGGAGGTGTCCTGGCATGATGTGACGGTAGAGCGGGTGGTATCGGCCATAGCCCGGCGTTATGACCTGAAGCCGATGATTAGCGAGGCCCTGATCGACATTGAGATCGACCATGCGGATCAGACCGAAGAGAGCGACATGTCGTTTTTAACGCGCATGGCGGAGATGTTGGGGGCCATTGCCACCGTGAA
The DNA here is from genome assembly GCF_051835185.1 of Klebsiella sp. K5-306. NCBI lineage: Bacteria > Pseudomonadati > Pseudomonadota > Gammaproteobacteria > Enterobacterales > Enterobacteriaceae > Klebsiella > Klebsiella sp. K5-306. Next base: position 190,686 of record NZ_JAIFJY010000010.1, on the reverse strand, counting down.
AAATGGCTGTCTGCTGTTTATCCTGCCTGGGGGCGGCGTCAGTGCATCCGGTAGGGCGCTGCCATCGGCTGAGATAACCCGTGCCAGCGGAGATCGTCACAGGTTCCGCATTGCCGATCGTGATGCTTACACTGGTGTGCGGGCGTACTGGCTGGATCTTAATTTCGGCAAGAAAAAACCGGTCAAGGTCACTAAGCGCAAAACAAATACTGCCAGAAAAAAGGCTGAGGAGAAAAGCAGCCGCCCGGAAGGGGATTACATGGAGGGCGCTGAAGGTAACGTGTATGTTTTGCGTAAAACCTATCAGAACGAAACGGCGGCCAGGCGCGCAGCTGCGGCAAAATGGATACAGCTCCAGAAAGGCGCGGCACAGTTTTCGATAACCCTGGCGCGCGGCCGCGCCGATTTATATCCGGGTATGCATCTGAACGTGTCGGGCTTCAAGTCTGAAATCGATACTCAGGATTGGATCATTGCCAGAGCGGAACATGTTATCGGTGATAACGGATTTATCACGAAAATGGAGCTTGAGGCGAAAATAAGCGACTGGATTGCAGAAACTGAACAGTAGCGGCCATAATAGGCGTGAGTTCAACTCCCTATGGGAGATCATCATGTTTGTTTGTCCCTACTGCGGCGCAAACGCCCGCACCCGCACCAGCCGCCGGTTAAGCGAGTTCACCATCCGGCAATACCATCAATGCCAGAATCTTGAATGCAGCGAGTCATTCACGACGCTGAACACCGTAGAGCGCAGAGTAACGAAGCGCTCAACCAGCGCAGATCCTTTGCCGCCAGGATTTATCCCCGGCGATGCTTTCCCGGCTTCTCATTACGGGAACAGTCAACTTAGTCTTGCGGTATAAAAACAGCCCCCTGGAAAGGGGGCTATTCTTGTCAATGTGGTCGATATGTGGACACTTTTGAAATAAATCCTTTTATTTCAATTTATTAAATCCCAAAAAAAAGCCCCGTCGGGGGCGACGGGGAAAAACTCATTGATTATGGAATGATCTGTTCTCTGGTCAGTTCGAGAACAGGGCTACTCTACGATGCAAAAGTGCAGCTAAAATGGAGAAAAGGTGGAGATTCAGGGCGAAAGTCCGTTTTGATCAATTAAGGAGAAGAAATGAAGTGGATGATAGCTATGTTGCCTCTGGCGATGGCCGGATGTGCGCAGACTCAGCCGACGCAGCCTGCGCATCCGGTGGGGATGGCTAACCCGGCTTCGGTTTACTGTCAGCAGCTCGGCGGCACGCAGGTTCCCATCCAAAGCCCGCAGGGCGTACGCACTGAATGTAAGCTGCCCAGCGGGGAAACGTTAGATGAATGGGCGCTCTGGCGGCGCGATCACCCGAATAAGCCGTAGCGTTTATTGTAGCGATTTTAGCCAGTCAGCCAGCACCTGCGCATGGTTTTGCCGGGTGTTTTTCGCCGCGTAGAGTAACGTCAGCGGCTGTTGACTGGCCAGGGCAGCCAGGCGTTTGCCTTCCTCCCGTTGAGCCTCAAGCTCTTGGCGATAGAGTTGGCTAAAGTGGGCGAAATCGATGGTCTCGCTGTGAAAAGCCTTGCGTAAATCTGCTGATGGCGTCAGCATTTTACACCACTCATCGTAGTTCAGCGCTTCTTTTTTTATCCCGCGCGGCCACAGACGGTCGACCAGTATCCGGTAGCCGTCGCTCGTTTCCTGCGGGTCATAAACGCGTTTACACTGAATCATCATTGCCTTCCCTTTGTTCCATCCACGCCAGCAGCTGCGGGAGCTGCTGCTCAGAAAATACCTTTATGCCGTGCTCACGAAGCAGGGCTGCGGCAACACCAGCACCGGGTTTGCGCTGGCCTTTAAAGGTACCATCATAGATAAACTGGCTGCCGCAGGTGGGGCTACCATCGGTAAGCAGAGCCGCAGCGCACCCTTCTTCTTGCGCCGCTTTTAGCGCCAGCCAGGCGGCCAACTGGTAATGAGCAGTGACATCCTTGCCGTCGCTTTCAACAATTTGCCCGCGATTTTGCATCACCTCTGCGCCCTGGGCGTTGAGGATCTCAGCCGGTAGTCGCGGTACAGGCAATCCGGCCGCCAGCTCCGGACAGTGGGTGACCAGCCGTCCCTCACGCTGCCAGCGAGTCAATGCGTCAGTCAAGCGGGCCTTGTGGCTGCCGTTATAGCGAACCTGAAAGCCCATCAGGCAGGCGCTAACCAGAATTTTGCTCTTCATCGTGTATCCATAGCCATTCTTCTGTCCTATACCATACCGCCAGTCGGCGCAAAATGCCCGTCTTCAGGCGCAGAGAAAATAAGGATTGTTTTCTGCATGTGAGATCGCTAATCTGAGGTTCCTTGTGTTGCCTGATAATCGCTCTGACATAAGGATCCTGCTATGAATTCCCCCCTGCGTATTGCCCTGGTTGGTGATTACAACCCCGATGTTGTCGCCCACAAAGCGATTCCCCTGGCAATAGATGATGCTGCAGCCGTCCTCGAGCTTTCGTTGCGCTATGACTGGCTGGCAACCAGTGAGATAAAATCTACTGAGGATCTTGCTGACTACGATGCTATTTGGGTGGTACCCGCCAGCCCCTATAAAAACGCCGCAGGCGCATTTATCGCCATTCGCCACGCCCGTGAAAACAGCATACCGTTCCTCGGTACCTGCGGTGGGTTTCAGCACGCCATTATTGAGTATGCGCGCAACGTTATGGGCTGGCAGGATGCCGCGCATGCGGAAACCGATACCGAAGGCCGGATGGTCATCGCGCCGCTAAGCTGCTCGCTGGTTGAAAAGACGGATAATATTGAGCTGCGCGCCAATACGCTTATCGCGCGCGCTTACGGTCGCGATAGCATTCAGGAGGGATACCACTGTAATTATGGGATTGCCGACGATTTTGCTCGCGAACTGGAGCAGGGCGATCTGCGGGTGACCGGCTGGGACGATGACGGCGAGATTCGTGCGGTCGAGCTGGTTACGCATCCATTCTTTGTCGCCACGCTGTTCCAGCACGAGCGCAATGCGCTGGAGGGGCGGCCCGCGCCGCTGGTTCACGCGTTTTTACACGCCGCGAGCCGTTAAATAAACGCCCGGCAGCGTTTGCCGGGCGATAGTGCCGCTAGCCGTGAATTTCCCGATCGCGGCCAGCCAGCGCGCCGAAGACCGCCATCACGACAGAAATTAGCGCCACGGCGATCAGGGGAATATGCCAGTCGCCCGAGGCGTCATGAATTTTACCCATCACCGGCGGCCCGCAGGCGGCCAGCAGATAGCCCACCGCCTGCGCCATTCCCGACAGCGCAGCGGCCTGATGGGCTGAGCTGGCGCGCAGTCCGATAAAGGTCAGCCCCAGAATCATGGTCGCGCCGGAGCCAAAGCCGAAGATAAGCGTCCACATTACCGCCTGACCCGGGAGAAACCATAATCCGAGCGCGCTGACCGCGCACATCATAGCGACCAGCACCGCAATACCGCGCTGATCTTTTAACCGATGAAGGATTAAGGGAATCGCCAGTCCCGGCGCGGCTGTCGCCAGCTGCAGCAACCCGTGCAGGGAACCCGCCTGCGCTTCGCTGTAGCCAATACTTTGCAAAATGGCCGGCAGCCAGCCGATGATAACGTAATAGACCAGCGAGTTAATGCCAAGAAACAGCGTCACCTGCCAGGCTAACGCAGAACGCCAGATACCGCGGTTATGGATGGCTCCCGAACCGGTCAGCGGCGCGGTAGCCTGCCTGCGCGACTGCGGCAGCCAGACAAACAGCGCCAGCAGTGGAAAAACCATCAGCGTCAATAGCGCGCCGCGCCAGCCAAGTCCGGCAAGCGCCAGCGGTACCACCATGGCCGAGCCCAATGCCGCCGCGCCACCCATGGTGAGAGAGTAAGCGCCGGTCATTTTGGCGACGTGCTGCGAAAAGTCGCGTTTGATTAACCCCGGCAGCAGTACGTTCCCCAGCGCGATACCGCAGCCGATCACCGCGGTGCCGATAAACAGTAGCGAGACGAAGGGCAGGGAGCGCAGACCAATTCCGAGGCAAATCAGTATCATCGCCAGCAGCAGGCTGCGTTCAAGGCCGAAGCGGCGAGCGACTCCCGCAGCCAGCGGTGACACCAGGCCGAAGGCCAGCAGCGGCAGCGTCGTTAACAGCCCGGTTTGTGCGGTAGTGAGGCCATATTCGCTGCGAATGGCGTTGAGCAGCGGCGCGGCGCCGGTAAATGCCACGCGTAAGGTCGTGGCGATAAGCAGAATACCGGCAATCAACAAAAGAGGACGGCGGCCGGCAGAAGGTAAAACAGAATTCATGGCGATCTCAAACAAGAATACGAGGCGTTCACAATAGCTTGTTTGTGGGATGTTTAAATCAAGCTAAAATGACAGATTATCGCTAAAATCGGACAATTTTATGATCGGACTCGGCCTGGACGGCTACGACCCGGACAGCGGCCACGAGGCGGCGCTGGCTTTTCGTATTCAGGTTGTCGCGGATGAACAGTACATTCCGCGCCATCAGCATCGTAAAGGGCAACTCATACTTGCCCTTCACGGGGCGCTAACCTGTGAAGTCGAGAACGCCATGTGGATGGTGCCGCCGCAGTACGCGGTGTGGGTGCCCGGGCAGGTACCGCACAGTAATCGCGCGACGCCGGAGGCGCAAATCTGCTTCTTATTTATCGAACCCGATGCGGCGCCGATGCCGGATTTCTGCTGTACGTTAAAGATTTCGCCGCTGGTGCGCGAGCTGATCCTCGCGATGGCCCAGCGCGGCAGGGCCTGGCTCGGTAAACCGGAGATGGACCGGCTGGTGCAGGTGCTGTTTGATGAGCTACCGCAGCAGCCGCAGGAGCATCTGCAGCTACCGGTCTCCGGACATGCCAAAATTCGTCAAATGGCGGAAATGATGGCCGTCGACCCGGCCCGCTGGCAATCCCTGGCGCAGTGGGCGGCGGAGTTTGCCATGAGTGAACGCAATCTGGCGCGGCTGGTGGTGCGCGAGACGGGGCTGAGCTTTCGGCGCTGGCGGCATCAGCTGCAGCTTATTCTCTCCCTGCAGATGCTGATTCGCGGGCAAACGGTACAGCAGACGGCGCAGAGCCTGGGCTACGACTCCACCACCGCTTTTATTACTATGTTTAAAAAGGGCCTTGGGCAGACGCCGGGACGCTATCTTGCCAGCCTGGCTACGACTTCCCGATAAACAGCGAAATTATCCCGGCGGCGATCAATGGGCCGACCGGTACGCCGCGGAAGAGGGCGACGCCGAGCACGGTGCCGACCAGCAGCCCGGCAACCAGCTGCGGCTGCGAGCCCATCAGCGCCACGCCGCGCCCGCCAAGCCAGGAAACAAAAACGCCTACCGCGATGGCCAGCAGCGATTTCCAGTTAACGAAGGAATGCAGCAGCGTTGAAGGCGGGAGCGTACCGCTGGCGATTGGCGCCATCACGCCAATGGTGAGAATAATTATACCGATGGTCAGCCCCTGCTTTTCTATCCACGGAAAGAAAGCGTTAAGCGGGGTGACGCGAACGATAATTAACACCAGGATAGAAATAGCCACGGTTGTGTTATGGCTAACAAAGCCGAGCGCCGCCAGGCCCAGCAGTATTAACAGGGTGGTGTCGAGCATGTGCAGAGGTCCTTGCCAGAAAACAAAAAAGAGAAGCCCGTTTACTCTACGCATAATTGCGTGACTAAACAGGCTTTTTTATCTCAGAATGATGTTTTCAGGCATCTGCCCGATGGCGATCTTCCCGCCGCGAAGCTCGCAAAAAAGCGGAAACGGGCTGCAGACGGCGGGAGCAGACTCAGGGCTGGCGATGAAAAGCCGCCAATTCCGGCCGAGCAATGCGCAGATAGTCGGCGGTATCCAGGATGATCGATTTATCAAGCTGCCCGGCGTTAAAGGCGATTTCCGGGAAACGCTCGAACAGGACCGGATCGGCAACCAGCCGCAACGCCGGGTGGAAACTAAAGGGGGGAATCGCGCCAAACACGCAGGCGGTCAGGGAGTCCACTTCCGCCGGGCTGGCGAGGGAGGCTTTACTGCCGCCGATATACTCGGCCAGACGGGCTAAGTCCGCCTGCAGGTCGGCGGCAAGAATCGCCAGAACGTGCTGATTTACGCCATGACCTTTAATTTTGCATACCAGCGCTTTGGCTCCCTGACCCAGCGCGGTACCGCGGATCTTCGACACCGCTTCACATTTCCCGACGGCTTCATGTTCCACAACCCGGTAGCGGGCATGGGAGCGGTTAAGCAGCGCGATCAGCTGCTGATGAATGTTGAGTCCTGCAGACGCGTTCATGCTGATGGTTCCTTAAAAATTTAAAGCTAAAGATTAATCCTCTCGCCCTGGATGGACGTGCTTTTTTTGTTTTTTATTTTCGTACAGCCGGGCATCGGCGATTTGCATGGTATCGGCCAGGCTATCTCCCGGCGCCATGCTACAGGCGCCCCATGAGAAGTTAACGCGCTTGTTGACGTCAATCGTTCGCAGATGCTGGCGGATACGCTCGGTAATATTTTTGGCGTCTTCTTCGGCGTAATCAATCAGTATCAGAAAGAACTCATCGCCACCCAACCGGATACCGTAATCGCTTTTGCGTATGGCGGCGGATATGGACTGAGCAAGCATCACAATTGCGCGGTCGCCTTCGTTATGCCCAAAGGTATCATTAATGTATTTAAGCCGGTCGCAGTCCAGCGCCATAAACACAATATTCACCCCCTGTTCCGTCAGCTTTTGCATGCGCGATTCCAGCAGCGAGGAGAGAATTTTACGGTTGTAAAGACCGGTTAATGAATCACTAATATTTTCTTTAAAAACATCGATATACAAACGAAAATGCATGCGAACAAGATGAAGCAGCACGCCGGTAGAAATCAGGTAAAACAGGAAGAGCTTCCAGGAGCTGAGCAGGAAATACATCACGTCCAGCGACAGCGAGATCTGCAGGTTTGTGGCTACCGCATGTTGATAATGGGCATAGCTAAAAAGATGCGTTTTGCTGCGGTGAACAATGATTTCTGAGGTTGAGTCCGAATCCGTTAATGTGATGTCGAGATAACGCCACACCAGCGGGCGGTCAGCGGTATACAGGAGCTCTTCGATATCTTTACGGCTAACATCGACCATGACGACCCCTTTAAGCCCTTCGTGGTGATACACCGGGGACAAAAACGAGAGAATATTTTGCCCGGTCACCGCGTCCACGTAGATGCTGGACATCAACGTGCGGCCGCGCAGTAAGCTGTTAAGGTTAGTCTGGGTAATACCTAATTTGCCGTCGTGGAGAAAGTTCCAGTTGTCCAGTGCGCGGTTTTTAATCTCGACTTGAGTATGGAAATACACATATTTATTTTTAAAATCAATGAAGTAACGTAATTTGTTGTCGGATTTATAAGGACCGGTTTCCTGGCCATGGTGGGTTCTGTTATGGTCGATAATGGTATCAAAGGCCTGCAGCGCGGGCAGATCGTTAACCCACGCCAGGCAGGAAGACTGATTCGCACTGAGCGTGCCGCTAAGCAGGGGAAAGGTGTACTCCGTAATATTCAGACCGCTAACGCTGCCTTTTGTTTGTACGCTGTCGCATGCCTGTTGAGCGACTTCAGCAGAAGGTAGGGTATCTAACTTGCGGGCGATCTGGGAGATAACCAGCTGATTTTGATATTTATCGTAGAGAAAAGCGTACTCGCCTTTTTCGACAATATAGTGCATATATTCCGACATATCCCGATGGCTGACGACTAACTCATAGACCAGGAATGAAGAGGTCAGGACCACTACCCCAGCCGAAATCAAATGACGAAGTAATTTATTCTTTAATTTCATTACGTTAGTTCACCAGATCGTTAAGGTCAGTTTACCTGCGCACGGTCTATTCATGTCATGAAGGGGAAAAATCAGGATACGCTGTGATAAAACTTAAGCAGTTGTCACCGGTAGATTCTAGCAAAAGCGTGTGCATGTTTAGCCACATTACGTGTTGAATGGAGAAAGAGTTCACTTTGTGTATGGCGATCCCGATAGCGATATGAAAACTGAAACCAGAATTCATGCAAACTATAAGCAGGCTAATTGTAGGCTTTCACACCCCTTTTATCCACATTAACTTCACCTTTCCCTCATTTTGCATGCAATAAGATATGCTGCAATAACGAAACGTATTACTATTCGCCCTGCGCCAAAAACAGGATAATTTTATATAACAAGAGAACTTTTCTTATTTTCATTAGTCATTAGGATGACTAGCAGAGGTGTTGTTGATTGTGGTGACGAGGTTATGATGATGGAAAACGCAGCGGTGCAGGTAGCTCCCCGGAAGTTTAAAAAAATAAGAGAGCTCAACCGGCGCCGCAATTATTTTTTTAAGAAATTACGCAATATTCTGCGGGTTTATATCGCAAAAGCGTTATGGGATAGTCGCGCGCGTCGCGAAGCAGATTTAACGTCCGCCAAAACGGTACTGCTTATGCGCAATGAAGGCGCGATAGGCGACGTTGTCGTTGATTCTGCGCTGGTTAAATGCCTCCATAAGGCAGGTATAACCGTTGATTTTCTGTTAACGAAATCGAACAGCCAGGTCATGCGTGATAATCCACATATTCGCCATATTTATGAAGCTGAGAATGTCGACTCGGCGGCTTATCTGCGTAAGTTTACCCATAACGTTCCTCAGTCAGTTATTAATGAGCTTGCGAATAATAAGTATGATATTGTTATTGACCCCTCGCTGTTTGATATTCCGGTGCACCGGATGCTGCTGTTACGGCAGATAAAAGCGCGCTCGGTGCTGGGGTTTAATAAATGGCCTTCTATTAATCACTATACCCGCTCTTTTGATTTTGACTGTGCAAACTGGCACGTCAGCAAGACCTTTACGCTCATTGCCGATTATCTCCAGCTGGACAAAAAATATCTGCAGTCTTATGACTTGCATATTCCCGAGAATGTCGAGCACGAGGTGCGTGATTATCTGGCGTCTAAAAGTGGACGAAATGTGGTCATTAATATTTTTGCCGGCCATCCGGACCGCAGCATGTCGCAGGAGCAGCTGGCCACGCTTCTCACCCGACTGCGCGAAGAGTATCCCGCTATCAATATTATATTGCTCGACCACCGCAATGAAATTCGTCTTTCTCTGCCGGAGAAGGTCAGCGTGAATCCGTTTAAAACGCTGCACCACTGCATGGCGCTGATTGCGCAGGCCGATTTGGTTATCTCGCCGGATACCTCGGTGGTACATATGGCGGCTGCGTGGAAAAAACCGCTGGTCGCAGTGTATAAGGATGTGCGCATGAATAATCGGCTGTGGGCGCCGGGATATGATAGGGCCCGGCAGATCATCGTTAAGTGCGGTAAGGTGCACCAGTTGGAGAGCTTGCCCGACCTGATAATGGCGGAGATTGACCCTGGCACTCTACAGCAGAACCGGGCCGGATAAAGCAAAAAAAACAGCCAGCTGTGAAAGCTGGCTGTCCGGAAGAGATTAACCGTCCGCTTTTGAGGTTTGCTTGTGAAGCAGAATGCTAGAAAATATTTTATTGAAATATAAAGCGTTTTTTGTTTCCCCAAAATATCCCCAATATCTTTCCCCAAAACGCTACGTGAAAAATACAAGACCAGCAGGGTAATGCCTCACCATTTTTCACGTAGCTACACCTGAAGCTTTTTCCAGTCCAGTCCTCTATCATCTGCATACTCTTCGCTCATCGCGTCAGTTTTATGACCCAGCAAGGTTTTAACGTTTAAGCCTTGTTCTTTGTAGAGGCGAGATGCCAGTGAACGTTGTTCATGAAACGATGGCGGGGTATGACCCTCAGGCCACTTAATCCCTGATTGATCCCTTGCAATGGTGAAATACCGCGATATGGAATTCACAGGGATTTTGCTTCCTGGCTTCGCCGTCGCATGCAGAACTGAGTGATGAATTAGGTACTTGCTAACGAATCGATCCCGGCATCTTGCGATCACTTCTTCAAGCGTCATACCGATGGCATCACATCTAAGGGAAAGTGGTAAGGCAATTTTGGACCCCGTCTTGTTTTGTGTGATATGCAGGAACCCATCCCACACATCGGAAAACTTGAAATCAACGATGTCACCCAATCGCTGGCCAGTAATTAAAGCCAGAAGCATGGCGTTCTGCGCAGCTGGCTGCATATCCTCGGCGTGTTTAAAAATGGTTTTCCATTCTGCTAAGGTCAATCGTTTTCTCCTTACCTTCACTACAGGATTCTTCGCAGCAAGAGCAGGGTTATAACCAGGAGGAACCTCGCCTGCATGTTGAGCCTCTTTAAAAACATCAACCAGAACCGACCTTACCTGTTGCCCCATTCTTTGCTTACCTGCATTTTTATATTCATCAATGATGGTAGCGATAATCTTGGTATCCACATCTGCTATTCGCAGATTCGGTGTTCTTTTAGATAAAATATTCGAGCAAAGACGCCTATTTTTTAATGTGGATAGTTTGATCTCGTTGTTTTCCATCCTCTCCTGTTGAATTTCCTTATACTTTTTAATCCAGTCGCTAACTCTCATTCCCGGGGCTTTCTTGTCGTTTGCTTTAATGGCCATATCGACAAGAGCGTATGATTGCTTTGTTTCCTGTTCAGAAATGAGACGATTCATCTCAGTTGCAGCAGCTTTCGCTGCATCTTCATCGGTTCCAAACCCTACAAAAACACCTGATGTGGGATGCCTATACTGCCAGTAGATACGGGATGTTCTCTTATCTAACTTGCAGTATAAGTTTGGAATATTAATGTTATGTTTTCTGGGTCGAGCTGCCATAGAAGGCCTTCTCCACTAACTGGCGGGCTTTATCTGACAGAGATGTAGAAATATCAACATCACCCACCATGCCAATAAAACGAGCATCTTCATCAATCACCCAGCGGCGACCTTGTTTGATTGCAGCCGGGAAGGTTTGTTTGGTTTTAGCTATTTTATTCAGTGTTGCTTTGCTCACTGGATATTTAAAACCATTTGGTCCTGATGCCCAGTCATAGATAGTAACTAGCTGCCCCATACGTATATCTCCACTAATCCGGCTGCAACCGGGTTATCTGCCACTAAAAGAACAAGCCGAGCATCCCCCACGAAGCCCGTCATTACACTTTTTGCACAGCTGGTGGTCTGGCTCTCCTGTTACTGTCGAATAAATCTGGAAAGGAACTATTACTGGCATAGGTACGGTAAGAACCTGGCTCCGAAGCTTTGCTACTTCATCGGCTAATTCCATTAGCCTGTTATGCAGGTCTTTTGCTTCCTCCTTATACCAGGCCAAATCATCACGAATACGCCGCCAGCGACGGAGCTTTAATTTGTTTGCTCTCGGCGCGGCTTTGCGTTCTGCGGGGGATTGACTCACTGTTTTATCCCCCGCTCAGTGTTTTTCAGGTCATTCTCTGCGAAGAGGATTGACGTTCTGGCGGCGCGCAGCCGGGCCTTAGCGTTCTTTTCTTCGCGCTCCAGGTTGGCTACAGCCTCGCGCAGTTCATCACGGCGGTTATGAAGCTGCTGAATCTCTCTCACCACAGCCTCGCCATCAGTCGCGCACTGAAGAACGTACTGGAAAGGGTCAACGGCACAGCCACATTGAAGGCACAGAATGATCCGCCCTTTCTCATCGACTTCAACGGCTTTATGCTTGCAGTGTTGCTGCCTGTAGTCCTTTCTGTCGGTTACGGTGATATTCAGTAGCTTCTCTTCGTCTCGCTTGGGCTGCACCAGAGTGATGACGTTGTCGCTCTCATTTTCCATCTGGCACCTCCTGCGGGGCGGCTGCGAGCGTGGCGGCGTTCCAGGCTTCAAATTGACCATCAATGCCATCGTCACAATAGCCGTCAGTTGTCCGTAACGAATCCCAGCCATCGAGGGGCGCTCCATTCTGTGATTCCCACCATTTTTCGAATATGGAGCGGTCAGGCACAACCGGCTGCTGCGCGTGGCGATAGAGCGGGATGATTTCCGTTAACGCCGACTCCCAGCCAAAATGATCCGCTTGAGCCTCAACAACGGAGCGAGTAATGCCGATCGCTTCGTCGTACACTTCTCCGTGATAAATCGCAATCCATGCCACCGGCTCGCTGTCCATTGCGGCCAGCATCATGCGGGCTACTCGCTTGAGAATCTCTACATCGGCGAGCCCCAATTTGTAGCCGGCTTTTAAATCAAAGACAGCCTGAACATTCTCTTCTCTGGTTAACTGGTTATTGGTCATTGATTGGCTCCTTCTGGCTTGATTCCGCCGTCACAATGCGGGCATGGGCCAGCTTGCTGACCGTTTTTGATGGTCCTGCCATACGAGCAACGGTAACACCGCAAATTTTTAGCCTTTTCCGTCACTCTGATTATGTCCCTGCCGAATCCCATAGAAATTCGCTCAAGATAGCCGCGCTTTATCAGGCTTTCAGCCATGATGCCGACTCTAACTGGAAGGAGAGAATCGCCATCCCATAACGCCGTTTTACGGAATGGGCTAATTTCGATTTCCCAGCCGTGGACAATTGCTGGCTTTAAAAACTCGCGTTCGCGTTTGTTTAGTGGTTTGCCCATCACTCAGCCTCCCACTTGATGCCAACGGCGGTCAGCCATTTGGAAAAGTTGTTCTGACAGTCGATATATCCCTTCGCGTAGTCCTCAGTGGCACCGTAATGGCAAATCTGAAATTCATCATATTGCTTCACGGTGACGGTGCGGGGCTCCAGCTGAGTAATCCGCTGCTGCGCCTTCTCCAGCGCCTCTACCAGCGCGAGGACGTTGGCAGGGTTAGCCAACTGAACAAATTCACGATTGGCCGCTGAATCCGGCCCTATAAAATTCGCGATAATAAATCCGCTGTTGGCCTGGTCATCGTTGCTGCAAGTGGCATCCCAGCCATCGCCAGACTCTTTTACCCAGTCGCCGGAACTTGCTTTCTCTGCTGCCGCTTTCATAGCTGGCGCCAGTTCGGTGATATCAGTCATGGCTGGACTCCTTCACGCCATCCCATTCAACCCAGGCGTTTTCACCGTCTGCATCAATTTCGCCTTTGTGTCCGCATTTCGTGCATACGGCTTCGTCGCCAGCCCAAAGAGTATCCGGAGACACAGACCAGCCAGTCACACTCACTTTGTCGTTGTTGCAGTTCGGGCAGTTATCAAGCCAGCCGACAGTAACCGTTAATGGCCCGTACCCATGCTCTGTTCTAATGCTCATTTGTCGGCCCCCTCGCGCAGCAGCTTCACATGTGAATTAGCCAGGGAAAGGTAAGCCAAAGCTGACACTGCCTCGCTTTCATCAAAAATCTTATGCACGGTGTTGGATACAAACTCTTCAACCCCTTCAGCCTTAATCCCGGCATAGATGCGATCGGTGCCGGGGGTTTCTACCGAGTCAACCAGCCAGTAATCGCATGTTTGATAGGTGTGCTGGCTATCGGAGGTGTGCAGCCCTTGAGCATCGAAGCCTTGAGCTTGTTGAATCACGACACCCCATGACACGCGCTGAACATCTTCGCTCCAGCCGTCGTCTGCGTCCTCACGGTAAGCGTCAATCTCAGCTTGCGCTGTATCAATAGCGCTCTGCTTGTCTTTGAAGTAATCGAAGCCGTATTCAGGGGAATATGCGAAGTAAGTTACGCCAGCCTTCAGCCCCACATTCTCCGCAGCCAGCTGCTTAAACGCTTTCGCCAGCGCCATAACCTTTGTCTCTTTGATTGACAGCTCGCCCGCCGACTCCAGCGACTGAATGAGCTCGTTTACTGCCTGTAGTGTGATAGTCATACAGCCTCCCCGAGCACCCAGCGCAGAGCATCAGCGTATTCACCGCTGGCACCTTCAAGGGCTTTTGTGATTTCTTTGCGTGATTTGAGACGTGGCTTAGTTTCGCCAAGCACGGCGCGCTGGCGCCTGGCTTTTTCATGGCCGGTAGTTCCAACGGTTGCAGATTCAATCTCTTTTACTTTTTCCCGCTGCTCTTCCGGGGGAAGCGTGCCAAGCTGACGTGCCTGGGTAACAGTAACAGTGCCAGATTCCACCGCTTCCCGGACGGCCTGAGTAGCATCGAGGAGGGAGAGCGTTGCTCGAACGGTCTGAACGCTGCAGCCAAACAACACCGCAATGTCGTCCTCATCGAGTCCGCGGTCGAGAGCGTCTGACATTTTTTTAGCGCGGCCAAGCGGTGTATCAGGTCGGCGAATTTCGTTTTCGCTGACCATGTATTTAGCCATCTGATTTGCTGATCCGCGCTTAACGACCCCAGGAACAAGCAGTGGGTCTTTGCCCTCTTTCAAAAGAAGCTTATTTGCCTCCAGGGTGTGTTTTACGCGCTGACGGCCTACAACTACGCAGGTGAGCCCCGTTTCAGGGTCTTTCCAGACGATGATCGGCTCCAGTACACCCAGCTCCTTGATGTTCAGTACCATCCCTTCGTCGATCGGCAGGTGAACACGTTCATCGTAGAGAGGGTGGGTCATATCGGTGACCAGGTGCAGGTTTTCGGGCTCGAACGTTAAAACGTTCGTCTTGCCACTGGCGCCATATACAACTTTTGAATCTTTAGCCATCAGACAGCCTCCACATCGCTGGTGGAAGCAGCCGAGATATTCTCCATATCGCGCATAGCTTCTAAGACGTGCATATTGCTGCGGGTTTTAGTGTGACGTTCAACAATGCGATCGCATTCTTTAGCCCAGGAAAGAACTTCTTCTTTCATGGCGTCACGTTCTTTACGTGCCTGGCGAAGAGTAACGTTCGAAACATCGAGCATAGTTGCCAAATCTTTTAGCAGTTCTGCAGTAGCAGGAGGCATTGTTTTAGCCGCCTCAAAGGCATCTTTAATTAACTGCTGTGCTGTTTTTGCCATTATGTTTTTTCTCCAACTGACGCGCTGCAACGCGCTTTAGGGTGCAGCAACCCAACCCATGAGAATGGGGTAATTGCTGCTGTTCTAATCAGGCTGCTGGTTTTTGTTCTTCGGGCTCTTTGTAGGCGAGCAGATCACAAAGCTGGTTAATTACTTTACAGAACTGGAACATGTCCGTACCTGCCTGGTGACGCCAGCGGTAGGCTTTGTCGTCATCATCAGAATAATCATTATCCTTGGTATCGATCCGCCGGAAATGGAATTTATCTGTAAGCAGAAAAGAGACGCCGCAGCCTCTTAATTCCATGTTATCAACGATAAAACCTGTGTTCAGGCTCTCCAGAATTTCACTGGTAACGGAAGTGTGCTCCGCAGAGTAGCGAATAACTTCTTTCTGTTCTGCCAGTCGGGATAGCTGGACATAATCACCAACCTCAAACCCGGCAAACGCTGATTCTTCGCCGTCCAGATGGTTTTTAAGGCGCGTTGTCAGGCCGTTTTTGATATCACTGATGTTGATCGTGACTGTTTTTACTGAGCCGATCACTTTAACCAGCATCGCCCCGACTAAATTGGCAATATTTTTATTGGCGGAATTAATGATCAGCAGATTTTCTGCAGTGTTATACAGGACCAGGATCAGAGACGACTTGATGAATGCCTGTTTGCAGAGCTGAACCTTAGCATCCTGGATAATGTTGTTACGGTCAGCGCGCTTCAATTTCTGACCACACGCATTTTCGATGCGCTGGATACGCTCATTGGCTTCTTTCATCACGACGTGCTGGGGGATTATTTTCTCATCGCGGCGAACCACGATTGCATAACCGCCAGTAATTGGCGTAACCAGCTCGCCGGTAATCGGATTAGGGACGAAGGAAGCCCGCGCGAACTCCGTTTCTGTAAGTTCAGAGTAGGGCAATTCCTGCAGGTGCCCTTCAACCGATTCAATACTGGGCAAAGTAGCCCGATAGACAATGGCGTTACGTAACTTTGATAATTTCATTTCTATGTCCTCTGCAAAGGATTGGTTAGTTATCTCCACACAACACAGAAGAGCACCTGCGGCTGCAAATCCGCCCGAGCGGATTGGGTGATGGGCCCGTTACTCGGTGATGCTCTTGTGTCTTGTGTAAAAAGGGCGGTACCAGAAACAAAGGGAAACTGGCACCGCCAAGACTACACACAGCACAGTTATGCACTTAATATTAGATATCTTACATTTTTAGTCAAGGTGTAATTGTAAGTAATCTTACTTTTATGCCCGGGGGTATAAAAAACCCGCTTATGGCGGGTTCGGAGGGGATTGCAAAGTTAGAGATCTATGATGATTTGCTTAACTATCCCGATAAGGTTGGTGTCTTGATTGATCTCGATAGGTTTGAAAGACGGATTCAGTGGCATTAGGTATGAAAAAGGCGGGTCAATAGCTAACTTCTTAAGAGTTGCTTCACCGCCCGAAACGGTTTGAGCCACGACGATTTTTCCATTAGCTTCATCAACAAAACCATACTCCGGCTCTACAATAACAATGGAACCATCTGGAATGCTAAGCTCTTGATTTGACGTCATTGAATGTCCTTTAACTCTCAACGCAAAGGCAGAATCAGACAGCTTTCGCGTCGTTTTCACCATTTCATTGCTAGGGTTCCCTATTACCTCGGTCCAATTACCCGCTTGCACCCAAGAAATGAGTGGAACCTCTCTTGTTGAGATTAGATTTATATTAATGCCGTTTTCGATATCCCCCGTGCCAAAAACTAGCCACTCGGGGGAACATTGCAGGCATTTACAAACCAGAATCAGGTTTTCTCCAGACAATTTAGTCAAATCACTTTCCCACTGGGTAACAGCAGAGGCACTGACACCAGCCCACTCAGCAATATCCCGCTGCGTAAGTTTTTTCTGTTTTCGCCTAAATCTTAATCTGCTACCAACGGTATCCATAAATTCTCCTCGGATTGCACGTTAGCAATCTTACATTTAATTGACGTAAGCATGCTGTCCATATACGATGTAAGAATGCTAACTTTAAGGAGGTGAAGCATGTTAAAAACACAAGTTGTTGAGTACTACGGTGGCATTTCTAAAACGGCAATTGCTTTAGGGGTAACCCATAGTGCTGTTTGCCAATGGGGAAATGTAATTCCACAAAAACAAGCATTTGTAATCGAGAGAATCACAAAAGGAAAACTCAAATACGATGCGAATCTTTACCAAAAGTCTATAGACCCAGCAGCTTAGAGGTAACTACAAACCGAATTTCAAAGGGGTAGGTATGAACCCGGAACAGTTCATAAAAAACAATGTTGTTAAGGCACTCCTGACTGATGGTTATTCAGCAGAACAGGCTGAGCAGGGGGGGGTAGAGGCTATTTCGTACTACCGGCGCTCATCAAAGCCGACAACCAAGCGAAGAAACATCTTTGACGACTGCCTTGAACAAGCCCGAATGATTCTTAAGTACGGCAAGAAGAAAGGCACCAGAACGAAAGGGGCATTGATTTAAATGACAAACCTGAAAGAAGCCGTAAAGGCAATGTGCAAAGCCTATCCCGGCGGACGTGAAGCGATGGCTGGTGCATTAGGTATGACCTTAACCCAGTTCAATAACAACCTCTACGAGAAGAACGGCTGTCGTTTCTTTGAAGTATCTGAACTGGAAGCGATGGAGGACATCTCGAATACATCTCACCTGGCTGAATATTTTGCCCGCCGTCGCGGTGCTCTGCTGGTGGATGTGCCGCACCTGGAAGAACTGGACCGCGTGGACCTGTTTAGTCGTGCAATGCGTACCTCTGCCGCCAGGGGACAGGTGGATCAGATTATCGAACAGGCGCTTGAAGATGGGGTTATCGAAAGACATGAAGCTGAAGAAATCATGGTGCATCACCGCCGCCACCTGGCAGCGCGTGAAGAAGAAATCGCGGCAATTATCACGTTGTTTGCACGCAAAAAGAAGTGACGCCAGCAGGTTGCAGCCTCTGGCGTCGTGGCGTGTCGTTATCAGTGGAGATTACTAACGCATGAACAGTTTACCAACACAGTACCGCAGGTCGCAACTTATAGCGCGTCCGGTTCCTGGTGGAGCAGGTCCGGTTCAGTTCGTGTATGGGGTAAGAGTACCAGGCGGGTTCGAGCCTGTCTGCTACCAGTTTGCTCAGTGGGTGGTAGGGGACTTTAACGGTCAGGCGGGGAGCGTATGCGAGAACTTAACCGATGGTTCAGAGATCACTACGGAATCCCGGTCCAGGTCATCCGCTGGGAGCCCCAGACACAGCGCGTTATATACCTGCGTGAAGGGTACGAGCATGAGTGCTTCAGCCCCCTTGAGCAGTTCAGACGAAAATTCAGGGAAATAGAGGGGTCTTATGAGCCTGTTAATGCCATCAAGGCCGATAGTCATCAATCCTGACCTTGCATACAGCATTGGTCTGAATGAAGCCATAGCGTTGCAGCAGGTTAACTACTGGCTGAAGGAGACAACCTCCGGGCTTGAGCGTGACGGTGTGCGTTGGATCTACAACACCACTGAGCAATGGCTGGAGCAATTCCCGTTCTGGTCTGAGTCAACGCTGAAGCGCACATTCACCCGCCTGAAGAGCCTGGGCGTACTCAAAATCGAGCAGCTCAACAAGTCGCAGCGCGACATGACCAACTACTACACGATCAATTACGAGAGTGAGCTTTTAGATGAAGTCAAAGTGACTAAATCGAAGGGGTCAAAATGCGCTGTTCCATCAGGTCAAAATGACACGATGGAAGAGGTCAATATGAAACGCTCCACCAAGTCAAAACGAACCGCTGTCATCAGGTCAAATTGGCACGATGATCCTACAGAGAATACAACAGAGAGTACTACAGATAATAAAACCCCTTCTTGTCCGGTTGCTGAGCAACCTGACGAGACCGGGCCTGCGATTACCGTTCTGGAACATTTCAACAAGGTTACTAATTCGAGCTATGGGCGAGGAGGACGTGGCAAAACTACTCTGGGATATATCCGCGGTCGTCTGGCAGAAAATTACAGCCCTGAAGACCTCATGCTGGTGGTTGATTACCTGAATGAGAAATGGGCGAACGATTCAAAAATGTGCGACTACCTACGGCCAAAAACACTTTTTGCCCCAGAGAACTGCGCGGAATATTTCGATAAGGCCCGGAAATGGTCCTCGGCAGGACGGCCTTCCTGGGTGAATGGACGATGGTCCAAAGACGCCGCTGCGTTCAAGTCCACTCACGCCAATGTTGATTATTCTGGCATACCAGCGGGGTTCAGAGGATGAGCAAGCCATTTCTGAAGTGGGCAGGTGGTAAATACACCCAACTTAACGATCTGTTCAGGTATATCCCTGAAGGGTTACGACTGATTGAACCATTCGTGGGGGGCGGTTCTGTATTCCTGAACAGCGATAAACACGCGGATTTCCTGTTGGCAGATGTTAACCCCGACCTTATCCATCTGTATCAAATGCTGGCTGTCGTGCCTGACGTGGTTGAAAACAAAGCCCGCTGGATGTTCGAGAAAATGGGCAATCCTGAAGGTTATGAACTGATCAGGAAGGAATTCAACGCGCAGACACTGGATGCAGCCGAGCGTGCAGCTGCATTCTTGTATCTCAACCGGCATTGCTTCAATGGGCTGATGCGTTACAACCTGGCCCATCAGTTCAACGTTGGCTGGGGAAAATACAAAGCTCCCTATTTCCCATTTCAGGAGATGAAGGCTTTCGCTGATATGTCTCACAACTGCGTATTCATGACATCCGGTTATCGCCGGACTATCGGCCTTGCAGGGAAAGGTGACGTTGTGTATTGCGATCCCCCTTATGAACCGATGCCCGGTACTGCAGGGTTTACCGCGTATGCCGCTGGTGGTTTTAACTGGGATGACCAGGTATTGCTGGCTAAGCACTGCGTAGAAGCGCACCAACGTGGCGCGAGGGTAGTCATTTCAAACTCATCAGCCCCCAGGGTAGTAGACCTGTACCGGGAGCATGGTTTTAATCTGGAATTTATCAAAGCGCGTCGTTCGATCTCCTGCAATGGCACCACGCGGGAAGTCGCTCGGGATGTCGTGGCGATCCTCTAAGGGGGCCTTATGAAACTGACACTGCCATTTCCACCAAGCGTAAACAGTTACTGGCGCGCTCCCATCAAAGGGCCACTGAAGGGACGGCATCTGGTTAGCGAGACTGGTCGCAAGTTCCAGAAAGCAGCCAGGGCGGCAATTATCGAACAGTTACGGGCAGTCCCAAGGCCATCAAGTGAGCTGGCGGAAGTTCATATTGTTCTGTATCCGCCGGATCAGCGCCGTCGTGATATTGACAACTACAACAAAGCGCTGTTCGACGCGCTGACTCAAACCGGTGTCTGGGAGGACGACAGCCAGGTGAAACGTATGCTGGTGGAGTGGGGGAACATCGTGAAGAAAGGGAAAGTAGAAATCACCATTAAGCGATTTATTTCCCCGGCAGTTGCAGCTGCCTGACAAGTGGAGAACGTATGAATCAGTTAATCGCAAGCAAGACAGTTACGATGTCGAGCATCGAAATATCTGTTCTGGTAGATAAGCGCCACGACAACGTAAAAAGAACAATTGAAGCGCTGGTGGATAAGGGCGTTATAGCTTCTCCTCAAATTGAGGAAAAGCCCACTGCAGGGCGGACGATGTCGGTATATCTCTTCAGGGGAGAGAAGGGCAAGCGAGACAGTATTATTGTTGTCGCGCAATTATCGCCAGAATTCACAGCACGCCTTGTTGACCGCTGGAATGAGCTTGAAGCTGCACAACATCCGGTCATCCCGCAGTCTTTCTCGGATGCTTTGCGTCTGGCTGCTGATTTGCAGGAACAAAAAGAGCATCTGTCGCAAGAACTGGCATTAGCCGCACCGAAGGTTGATTTTGTTGATCGTTACTGTACTGCTAACGGTTCAATGTCATTCCGTCAGGTGGCAAAGCTTCTTCAGGCTAAGGAAACAGAGTTCCGCTTATTCCTGATTGAGAATGACATCATGTACCGGCTTGGAGGAACGCTGACGCCGATGGCTCAGCATATCGATGCGGGACGTTTTGAGGTTAAGACAGGCACATCACTTACATCAAACCACGCGTTCAGTCAGGCTCGCTTTACCGCCAAAGGGGTCAGGTGGATTGGAGGCCTGTGGACAGAGTACAAAGCAGGAGGACACGCAGCGTGAGAGCACTACTTACTCCTGAGATCGCCCCTAAAATGGGCGTTGTTCTTCTTCGCCCAGGTGCTGAGCTTATGCCATTGTTCAGGCGAGGACGTGTACTGATTGAGCCTGAGCCAGAGCGTTACGCTGAATATCAGACTGGAGCTATCCCTCCAGCAACACAGCCGCTGGAAGGTGACCCAACGGTATTGCCTATCTTTGAAAATATGGATGTGCTGATCCGTGCTGGCGGTTTAGTAGGCCTTGAGGCCGAGTTGGAGCGTACTTTCGAATGTCAGTATCCGCATGCAACCTGGCATAGTGAGAATTTCACACTCTTCCGCCATGAACCTGGAAGCATTCGCCTTTGCTGGGGTTGTGACAATCTTGTCAGGGACCAATTCACACAGGAACTGGCAGGCATTGCGCGTAAAAACCTGGTATCCTGGCTGATATCAGTCATACGTTCCAGACTGGGATTTAATGAGGACCATGCACTAACAATTCCGGAGTTGTGCTGGTGGCTGGTCATTAACGATCTGTCGCACGTCATACCGGAAACGCTGGCAAGAAAAGCGATGCGATTGCCTGAAGTCAGGCACCAGTCAGTGATGAAAGAAAGTGATTTACAGCCAGAGTTTGCGGCAACCGAATTAGTCCAAAAAAAGATACTGGCGCTGAAAGTGGATACTGAAACGCCGGAATCATTCATGCTTCGGCCAAAGCGCCGACGCTGGATAAACGAGAATTACACCAGTTGGGTTAAAACCCAGCAGTGTGCCTGCTGTAATAAACCAGCAGATGACCCCCATCACCTGATAGGCCACGGACAAGGTGGAATGGGAACGAAAGCGCACGACCTGTTTGTGTTGCCGCTTTGCAGAGCGCACCACGACGAGTTGCACGCTGACACCGTGGCATTTGAACAGAAATATGGCTCACAGCTGGAGCTGATATTTCGATTCTTAGATCGTTCGCTGGCAATCGGCGTACTGGCGTAAGTGGAGACGCAAGATGATTAATCCTTCTGAAGTTGGCAAATCCGGCGAAATGGTTCGCCTCCGCACACTGGAAAGCATCTGGATACAGGGAAAGCTGCGTATGTGGGGCCGCTGGTCGTATATCGGCGGTGGTAGCGGCGGCAATATGTTTAATCAGTTACTGGCATCCGGAAAGATAACGAAAACGGCTATCAATGAGGCACTACGCCGGATGAAGAAGTCAGGCTTAACCAGACCAGAGCTTGAGGCATTCTTTAAAGAGATTCTCAGCAGTAAAAACAAAAGCGGCCTAGCGTTCTGCTCTGACGAGGAGGGATTAAAAATTGATGGTGTTATTGCTGGGGTCATAATGAATGAGGACTACCGGTCACTCTATGGTGTGATTGTTGATCGCTATCGCTTACGCAAAAGTAAACTTCAGATGGCTAACGAGCTTATGGAAAAACATCCTGACTGGGCACTGATTACGTGCCGCAGAAGAATTGACACATGGATAAGTTTGGCAGAATCGATACTTTACGCACCACTATGTGACGCGTTCGGCACAAATGGCGACAGATTTTACTTGCAAAGTGAGCAGGAAAGTGCTTGAATTGTGGTAGGCTCGGGACGTTAAAGCGAACTGAGCAGCAAAAATTACTGAAGCCCGAGGTTAACGCCTTGGGCTTTTTGCTTTCCGGCGACACGACAGGGGTATTCGCGAGATGCATTGCATCAGTACCCCTGTCACATCGTCGTAGAGCATTGAAACGAGTTTCATCAGATGTTAAATTTTTGGTGTGGTGAATCCCCCTATGCGGAGGGGCATTGCCAGTCTGATATGTTTTTTTGCGCATTGCGAGTCGTCTGTGGACTGGCGGCGACTTACCGGGAGGCACCCGGCACCACACCTAATAAAAAATGATGATAGCTGTAAGGCCCACTTCGGTGGGCTTTTTCTTTGGGCAAAAAAAAAGCCCGCATGGTTTCATGCAGGCAAGGCAGTTACATTTAGATTTTGTCCCGGTATATGTTTTTTTGTCCGGAAGTCGAAAGATACTGTCTTGACTACTTTTTGTAAATAACGGATTCAAATCACAAGGCCATGCATTTGCATGGCTTTTTTATTTGTGCCACCAGAGCATCATTCACTCTGTGCTTTGTCGTTAATCCATCTGGCGGCCATCCTAAAGGACTATCTGCTGAGTTCTTTTTTCAGAGGTTGCATTTTCTTCAGTATCTCATCTGAATTAGTGACTGAGAAACCCGTCGGGAAAAATAGCATTCCATCGGATGGATGTTCATCGTGCCAGTGCTTCGTGGTGGCCATCGTATGAGCGTCGAGATAACTGGTGTAAGCATCAAGGAGAGCGTTTTTCCTGCGCCTCGGGGCGTAAGGTAGCAACTGGTTGAAATCAGCATCGCTGATAAGCCTGAATGGATAAGAGCCTCCTTCAATAGCCTCAATTTCGCTTAGCAACTTTCCCCGCAGTGGTGCGGAATGCTTCCTGAACTCTGCCTTACGTGACGAATGGTTACTGATTAGTGACGGAATAAAGAGCCCTAGCAGTGTCAGTATCACTCCGATTACTGAAATAATTTCCATGAGATTTCCCTATGCCTGATTTTATTTATTCAGTATTACCCGTGGTGGGATTCGGTTTTTCTTGTTTTGGTCTTGGATACATCCTTGGCTTCGTACGCGGACGAGACTGAACAAGAAGAATAAATCCGTCTGAGAGGGTGGTGAACCCTGATATTTTTACAGTGATTTTTGGTGGCTGTCACCTGGCGGCCATCCTATTTTCCCCTCGTTCTGAGAGGATCCACAGCAATAGAGGGGGCTAAATGTCCGATCCTGTTTCTGCCACAACGATAGCAGCTGGTGGACTGTTCGGCGCCAGCCTATTCGGCCTGGCAACTGGTATTGATTACGGCGTGGTATTTGGCGCGTTTGCTGGTGCGGTGTTCTATGTCGCAACGGCGGTGAATATTAGCCGCATAAAGCTGGTGGGCTATTTCATCACTTCATTCATATTCGGTGTGATTGGTGCTCCTCTGCTGGGGTCGTACTTCTCAAAGTGGACTGGTTACAACGACAGGCCGCTTGATGCACTCGGAGCGGTAATCGTGGCAGCCATAGCTATAAAGCTGCTGACTTTCGTAAACAGTCAGGACCTGGGTAGCCTGTTTGGGATTCTCTCTCGCTTACGTGGAGGAGGGACAAGCAATGGTAACAAGTGATCCGAGCGCAATCATTAATGCGGTGATATGCGCTGTAATTGTTGTTGTGCTGATGTTCTACCGGCGTGATGGGTCAAGACACCGCCCCATGATTTCGCTGATGGCTTACTTCACTGTTCTGGTTTACGCCAGCATTCCTTTCCGTTTCCTGTTTGGCCTGTACGAGTCATCCCACTGGCTGGTGGTGCTGGCTAACATTCTTATCTGCGGCGCGGTTCTCTGGTTCAGGGGGAATGTGGCGCGACTGGTTGATGCACTGAGGCACTGATGAACCAATCACAATTTCAACGGGCGGCTGGTATTAGCGCCGGGTTAGCTGCGCGCTGGTTTCCGCATATTGATGCTGCGATGAAAGAATTCGGCATTACTGCTCCACTCGATCAGGCGATGTTCATTGCCCAGATGGGGCACGAGTCCGGAGGCTTTACCCGGCTGGTGGAAAACCTGAACTATGCAGCTGACAACCTTGTACCTACGTTCGGTAAACACCGTGTCACCGCCCAGCAGGCCGCCGCACTCGGCAGAGCGGCAACACAACCAGCTAATCAGCGAGCAATCGCGAACCTGGTGTATGGGGGCGAGTGGGGGAAAAAGAACCTCGGAAATCAGGTTGCCGGTGATGGCTGGAAATATCGCGGTCGCGGCCTGAAACAAGTTACGGGCTTGAGCAACTATCGCAGCTGCGGACAGGCGCTGAAGCTTGACCTTGTTACCCAGCCTGAGCTGCTGGAGCGAGATGATTACGCCGCGCGTTCAGCCGCATGGTTTTATGTCTCCCACGGTTGCCTTCTTCATTCCGGTGATGTTGAACGCGTAACGTTGCTTATCAACGGTGGCCGCAACGGTCTGGATAAACGCCGAGCGCTGTTTAACCAGGCTAAATCAGTACTGGTGTGAGGTCACTATGGGCATTGAAATGATTATTGGTCTGGTAACTGCGTTGCTGGCCGTTATCGCTGGCGCATTTGGGTTAGGCCATTCACGTGGAACCAGCAAGGCGGAAGCCAAAGCCGAACAGCAGCGCACAGAAGAGAACGCAGCTGCTACAGTCGCAGCAGCAGAACGGAAAGCGCAAGCAACGAAAGAGGCCAGCGATGTACAGGAAGACGTTAAGCGTATGGTCGATGACGATGTTGATCGCGAGCTGCGCGAAAGATTTACCCGCCCCGGTAGTCGTTGATACGGCCTGCAACTGGGTGAGGGTCATCTACCTGACCGACCACGATATTGACGTTCTCGACCGTCAGACCAAGCGCGACATTCTGGCGCACAACAAATCAGTGCAGGCTAACTGCCCGCAACCAACCGAAAAGGCTACGAAATGAGTGAAGCAAAACCGCAGGACGGCAGCACTGTAAAAGGCTACCGCACATTAACCGCGGGCGAGATTGAGCGCATGAACCGCCTCAAAGGCGTCAGCCGCCACTTATGTAGTTTGCTTGATACCGAGCAAGGTGACTTGTTGGCTGTCCGTAATGGCCCGGCAATGTTAAGTGCTGAGCAGGCTCTGGAGATTGATGAAGCTTTGCGCTGTCTGGCAATCGCTCGCACCAAAATGCAGGAAGCCTGTATGTGGGCATGCCGCGCGGTGGCTCGCCCTGACGCTGATTGCTAACACAACTTGCGAAAAGAAATCCACCGAAAATAAGTCAGTCGATGCTTGATGATTAGCAGATAGTCTGCTAACGCTATCGTGATAGTATTTCAGCGGAGTTTATCTATTAAAAGGAATGCGCGATGTGGACGTACTGATTGACAGTGCTTTCGAGGGATATCTCTTCCTCTTACTGGATATGTGGACAGTTTTAATTGTTGCTTTCGTCGGGTTGGCTCTGTCATTTTATGGCGTGCAAATGCGTAGAACTGCCGTCACCTTCTTTCTGCTTGCTGCGATAATCGGGACTGCTGGTTCGATCTATACTTAAATGTAGGTTGCAGAGAATATGCAGAAAGTCAACCCGCAATCCAACGGTGGCTATTACTGCGGTTACTCGTGTCATATGCCCTGACACACATAATTTGAACCCAGGTCGCCAATGGCGGCCTTTTTTATTGCCAGAAGCAGGAGAAGAAGCATGTCAACGTTTCGTTTACTGAAGCCTAAGAGTGAACATCAGCTTCAGTAAAGTATTCGATCAGTTACTTAACAGGTTTACTTTCTGAGGGGAGGAAAATATTTCCGCAGTATGGGCAGATCAATGTTATATCGTTTTTAATTCTCGACAGGCTATGTGTTGACTGGCGAGAGCAGTGAGGACAGGTGCTTTTTACAGGCCTGAGTGTACGTATCTTGTCTTTGAGCATAGACATGGTTTTATCCTCGTGAGTGATTGCTAACCATACACCACAGGACAGTAAATAGCTCACTTTTTAACCTTTATTTTTTTGTGACTATTTGGCTTGTACGGAAGATGGCAACGAACGATTAAATCTAATTTCGTCAGTGCAAGACCATTGCACCTGTTCGAAGGCGAGTGAACCGGCTAATGTTTTATTTTAAAGATTTTCATCGTGTGAGTGTGATGACCCCTGGCAGGATAATCATCCGTCTGGCCAGACTAATTGAATAGCAGTTATCGATTAACAAGAAGAACTGCCATTATTGTGTGGTTGCTGGTATGAAAAAAAATGAAACACACTACTCTCATTGCACCTCCGTCCCAACACCAGTCTGTCGGAGGTCAGTTACTCGTTTAAGTGAGGCTCTCCCGGATGGCTCCTGAGAGTTTATTTAATCGATAACTGTGCATGACAAAAGGCCGCATTTTTTTGCGGCCTTTTTCTTAGCCATCAGAAAGGCCACCTCCGGGTGGCTTTTTTAATGGCATCACGGAGCCGCTTTCCGAAGTGGTTTGATAAAGCCTCCCACATCGCACAGAGGTAAGACATGGCAGAAATCACCGACGCCCAGCAGATTCGCCTGAACCTGCTTTCCACCCTGAACTACGACACAGCAGCAGCTAAAGTCGCTGTAGAGTTTGTTCAGGATAGTCCGCTTAAATATCAGCTATTCATCCAGCAATACAGCCGTGTCACATCAGAGACTGAAGTGGTGGCAAAGACGATGAAAGCAGTGCAGGAAGCAACTGAAGCGCTGCCGCTCTTTGATACCGCTGCTGAGCAGTCCAGCTAGGCATTACAGCAGGCATTCACTGAGTGCCTGTGATAATGCTCAAGGAACGAAAACATGAACAAAGAACCGCGCATATATGGCAGCAAATGGGACCGTGAGCGTCTTCTATTCCTTCGTGCGCACCCCTTATGCGTCATGTGCCACGAGCAAGGCAGGGTGACAGCCGCCACGGTGGTTGACCACATCATCCCGCATAAACTGAAAGAGGCTCTGCGTTCTGGTGACAGCAAGGCAATAGCGAAAGCGCAAAAGCTTTTCTGGAGCCGGAAGAACTGGCAAGGGCTGTGTAAGCAGCACCATGACTCAACGAAGCAGCGAATGGAGAAGCGCGGCACCGTTATCGGCTGTGATGAAAACGGTATTCCGCTTGATCCAAACTCTCACTGGTTCAGATGACGTCAATTCCATAGGGGAGGGGCGGGTCAAAAGTTCAGAAGTCTGACCCGAAATGACCGCCGCCCATCCTTTTTGTGCACAACCGCGAAATGAAAAGTTTTTTTCTGGGAGGTTCCGATGGCAGGAAGACGCCCGAAACCGACCCATCTCAAAGTGGTAACCGGTAATCCGGGAAAACGAAAACTCAACGATAAAGAACCCGCGCCAGCGCGAGAAATACCCAGCCCTCCGGCGCATCTCACCGACTGGGGAAAAGTAGCCTGGGGAAAACTCACCATGCTACTCGACGGAATGGGGATTCTGACCGTTGCAGATACGCTGGCGCTGGAGCGTCTTTGCGATATTTATGCCGATATTTTGCAGCTGCGCCTCACTATCGCCGATGAGGGCCGAACATATACGGTGCAGACCGATGGTGGCTTTTTGATTAAGGCAAATCCGGCTGTGGCCATGCTGGCCGATGCTGATCGCCGTTTCAAAAGTTATCTGGTTGAATTCGGTCTTACACCTGCAGCCAGGACGAAGGTGAAAGTAGATGGTGGAGAAAAAGAAGAAGACCCGCTCAACCAGTTCTTCGGTTGATCCCGCCACGCAATATGCGCGGGATGTAGACTCCGGCAAAGAAATCGCCGGTCCTGATATTAGAAACTCCTGTAAACGACATCTCAGGGATTTGGAATCCTGCCATGCTCGCGGGTTGATATGGGATGTTGCAGCGGCGCAGCGTGCCATCGACTTTTTTGCAAAAGTACTGAAGCTCAACGGCGGTGAGCATGAGGGCAAACCCTTTAACCTGCTGCCGTGGCAGTGCTTTATTGTAGGTTCGATATTCGGGTGGAAAAACTCAGACGACTATCGCCGGTACCGGATGGCTTACGTCGAGTCAGGTAAAGGCTCTGGCAAATCTCCACTTGCAGCGGGTATTGCTCTTTACTGTCTGGTCGCCGACAAAGAACCTCGCGCAGAAGTCTACGCAGCGGCGACGAAAAAAGACCAGGCCATGATCCTTTTTCGTGATGCTGTCGCAATGGTGGATCAGTCCCCTGCGTTAGCACAGCGAATAAATAAATCAGGCGGCGCGGGGAAAGAGTGGAACCTTGCGTTTCTTCAGACCGGCTCATTTTTCCGGCCTATCAGTTCGGATGATGGGCAGTCGGGGCCACGCCCACACTGTGCGTTGATTGACGAAATTCACGAGCACAAAAACAACCAGGTTGTGGAAATGATGCGCGCCGGGACGAAAGGTCGTCGCCAGGCGTTGATTTTCATGATCACTAACAGCGGCCACGATAAAACCAGCGTCTGCTATGACTATCACGAGTATGGGCGGAAAGTTGCCGAAGGCTCGATTGAGGACGACAGTTTCTTTTCTTTCATTTGCTCCCTGGATGAAGGAGAAGACCCTTTCAAGGATGAGTCCTGCTGGAAAAAAGCAAACCCCTCACTTGGTCACACTTTTACCGATCGTTACCTCCGCGAGCAGGTTACTCAGGCTCGGGGGATGCCGTCGAAGGAAAGTATTGTTCGGCGGTTAAACTTCTGTCAGTGGGTGGATGCCGATAATCCCTGGATGAGCAGCGATGTGTGGATGGGGTGTGAAGAGGACTTTGACCTGCAGGAGATGCAGGGAGAAGAATGCTATGGCGGCCTGGACCTTTCAGGAACTCGTGACCTTACGTCTCTGGCGCTCTTTTTCCCTAAAAAAAGAAAGCTGCTGGTGGAGTTCTGGACACCAAAAGATACTTTGCTGGATAGAGCGAAAACAGACCGCGTACCTTATGACGCATGGGAACGGGGAGGCCATATTCATACTACGCCCGGAAAGGCGGTGAAATATGGCTTTGTTGCTGAACGCATTGCTGATCTTTCCATGTTGTTCGATATAAAGGCGATCGCCTTCGACCAGTACCGCATCAAATATCTTGAACCGGAACTGGAGAGCGCTTCTGTGTCGGTACCGCTTATTCCTCATGGACAGGGATATTACAAGGCGCAGGATTCTGGACTGTGGATGCCTCATTCCATCGAACTCTTTGAACAGATGCTGGATGATGGCGTAATCATTATTAAAACAAACCCCTGCCTCCGATGGAACGCTGCTTCCGCCGTAACCGAAGCCGACCAAAAAGAAAACCGCATATTCGCCAAGAAAAAGAGTACTGGTCGAATAGATGGTGTGGTTGCGTCAGCGATGGCAATTGGTGCTGCAGAAGGTTATGAGCCTGATGATGGCGATATTGAGGGCTTTTTTGACGATCCGATCATAGTGGGTATCTGATGGCTAAGAATAAACAGCAACCAGGGCGTGTTAAGAGCGCTCTTTTAAACTGGCTTGGTGTTCCCATAAGCCTGACGAACGGTGAATTCTGGCGGGAGTGGTTCGGAACCAGCAGTAGCGGAAAAGTGGTCACCGCTGACAAAGTTATCCGGCTTTCTGCCGTCTGGGCGTGTGTGAGGCTCCTAAGTGAGTCGGTCTCCACGCTACCGCTAAAAATCTACGAGAGGCAGGCAGATGGATCGCGAAAGCTGGCCCAGAACAATCCCGCCTACCAGATATTATGCAGGCGTCCTAACCCGGAAATGACACCTTCCCGCTTCATGCTAATGATTGTGGCCAGTGTTTGTCTGCGCGGAAATGCGTTTGTCGAAAAGCTGTATATCGGTAGCAAGCTGGTATCGTTGGTCCCGTTACTTCCTCAGAATATGGTTGTAAAGCGACTCGATAGCAGAAAATTGCAGTACACCTATACGGATAACGGCGTTCAGCGGATCATTCCTATAGACAGGATGATGCATATTCGTGGGTTTGGTCTTGATGGTGTGTGCGGGATGATGCCGACAATGGCCGGGGTTGACGTTTTCGGCGCGGCCATGTCGGTTGATGAAGCCGCGGCGAAAATCTTCGAAAATGGCCTGCAAAGTACCGGATTCCTGTCTTCAAAAACGGCGCTTAATAAGGAACAGCGAGAAAGATTGCGTCAAAACCTTCAATCTTTTATTGGTTCTAAAAACGCCGGGAAACTGATGGTTCTGGAAAATGAGCTGACATACCAGAATGTCACCATGAACCCGGAAGCAGCGCAGTTGCTTGAAAGCCGTTCATTCAGCATTGAGGAAATATGCCGCTGGTTTCGTGTGCCTCCATTTATGGTCGGCCATACGACAAAACAATCAAGCTGGGCGTCGAGTCTTGAGGGGATGAACATGCTGTTCCTGACCCATACTCTGCGCCCCCTGCTGGTGAATATTGAGCAGGAAATCTCGCGTTGCCTTCTGAACAGTGATGAGGATTTGTTTGCTGAGTTCTCCGTTGAGGGTCTGCTGCGAGCCGACAGCGCAGGACGTGCCGCGTACTATACCAGCGCCCTGCAGAATGGCTGGATGTCCCGCAACGATGTGCGAAGGCTGGAAAATATGCCACCAATTGAAGGCGGGGATATTTATACAGTTCAGCTCAACCTGACTCAGTTGAAGAATCTTGAAAACAGCAACCCGGCGGTTCAGGCGCTGGCTGTAAGAGAACTTCATAACCACGTATTCCCTGATATTCCTTTCGAGCAATCGCCACTTAAACAGGCTGCTTAGGAGCCAATCCCCATGACAATTAGACAACTTCCGGTTGCTCCGGCGGGGCGCCCGTGCGCGGGTGTTACCAGTGAGCCCCAGCCCTCAGCGCTTGAACGCTGGAATGGTGGGATCAGGGCTGCATCCGATAATGACAACTCGATTTCTATTTTTGATGTTGTTGGACGTGATTACTGGGATGAGGGTGTCACGGCAAAACGCATCTCCGGCGCACTACGTTCAATGAACGGTGCAGATGTGACGGTAAACATCAACTCCCCTGGTGGCGATATGTTTGAAGGACTGGCAATTTACAACCTTCTCCGCGAGTACCAGGGGAAAGTCACTGTAAAAGTGCTGGGCATTGCTGCCAGCGCCGCTTCGATTATTGCTATGGCCGGGGACGATATTCAAATCGGGCGCGGTGCCTTTCTGATGATCCATAACTGCTGGGTAGTGGCGATGGGCAACCGCCATGATTTTGCGGAATTATCGACTTCTCTTGAGCCATTTGATACCGCTATGGCGGATATCTATTCAGCGCGTTCAGGGCTTGATATCGCGACCGTACAGCAGCTTATGGATGCTGAAAGCTATATCGGAGGCAGCGACGCAGTAGAAAAAGGTCTGGCCGACAGTCTGCTTTCTGCTGATGCCGTAAGCGATGGTGATGACTCCCCGTCTGCAGCGCTGCGAAAACTTGATGCGCTACTGGCGAAAACAAATACCCCCCGGTCTGAGCGGCGGAAATTAATCAAAGCGTTAACAGGTAACACGCCGGGCGCTGTTACCGATTCCCATGGTAAGCCTGGCGCTGCCGAAGAAATCAAACCTGAAACCCTCAATTCACTTGAAAGCGCCCTTGCGGCGTTAGTCAAATAAGGACCCTTTATGTCTGAAGTAAACGAGATTCTGAAAAAAGTCACCGCCTCCATTGAAGAAGCAACAGGCAAATTCAACGCCAAAGCGGAAGAGGCTCTGACTGAGGCGAAGAAGAACGGTAAATTGTCAGCGGAAACTAAAGAAACCGTAGACAAAATGGCGACCGAGTTTAATGCACTCAAAGAAGCCGAAAAAACCCTGAAGGCTGCGCTGGGCGAACTGGAGCAGCATGTTGCGCAGATGCCACTGGCAAACGCAAAAATGGTTGTTGAGACTGTCGGCCAGCAGGTTATTTCTGCAGAAGCCATTAAAGTTCTTTCGTCCAGCATCGAAGGGAACAAGCGTATTTCTGTTCCTGTAAAAGCTGCGCTGATCTCCAGTGACGTTCCTGAAGGTATTGTTGAGCCACAAAGACTGCCAGGTATTGATGTAGCGCCAAAGCAGCGGTTATTTATTCGAGATTTAATCGCGCCTGGGCGCACTGGATCACCGGCTATTTTCTGGGTGCAGCAGACCGGCTTTACCAATGCTGCAAAAGTGGTTCCGGAGAATACGGCCAAGCCGTACAGCAATATTGAGTTCACGCCGAAAATCACTCCTGTGACAACCATCGCGCACATGTTCAAGGCATCCAAGCAGATTCTGGACGACTTCGCTCAGTTGCAGTCCATGATTGATGCTGAAATGCGTTACGGCCTCAAGTATGTCGAAGAGCAGGAGATTTTGTTCGGCGATGGCACTGGCGCACACCTTCATGGCATCGTGCCGCAGGCAACGGCTTATAGCGCGGCATTTGCCGTTGAACAGCAGAACGGTATTGACGATCTGCGCCTGGCAATGCTTCAGGCTCAACTTGCCCGCTTCCCTGCATCCGGACATGTTCTGCACTTCATGGACTGGGCGAAAATCGAACTGACTAAAGACACTCTGGGGCGCTATATCCTGGCGAACCCGGCGGCGTTGACTGGGCCGACGCTGTGGGGGCTTCCGGTTGTTGCCACCGAAGCATCAGCTTTCCAGGGTAAGTTCCTGACTGGTGCATTTAATGCTGCGGCCCAGTTGTTCGATCGTGAAGATGCAAACGTTGTGATTTCGACTGAGAACGGCGACGACTTTGAGAAAAACATGATCTCCATTCGCTGTGAAGAGCGTCTGGCGTTAGCAGTAAAACGCCCTGAAGCATTTATTTACGGCTCCTTTACTGTACCGGCTTCCGGCGGTCAGTAATTTCTCTGGCGGCCTCCGGGCCGCACTTTTCGGGGTAATACCATGAAACTTATCGCGGTGAAACCGATTTACTTTGGCGGGGTAGTGGTGACGGAAGGCGAGTCACTGGAGACTCTGGAACAGCATGGCCGTGAACTGGTTAAAAAAGGTTATGCACGGCTGGTGGATGTTGATAATTCTGCGCAGCCAGAACAGCCAGAACAGCCAGAACAGCCAGAACAGCCAGAACAGCCAGAACAGCCAGAACAGCCAGAACAGCCAGAACAGCCAGAACAGCCAGAACAGCCGGAACAGCCGGAACAGCCGGAAACCGTGCCAGATAAGAAGGCTAAAAAATAATGTTAAAACTTGAAGTGGTTAAAGAGCACTGTCGCATTGAGCCTGATTTTACCGATGACGACTCAATATTGACCCTCTACATCGGAGCTGCTTCTCGTTACGTCGAAACATGGACTCGTCGCAAAATGTATGAGTCTGAAACCATCGAGGGGTATGCAGATGATCCTGATTCAATTCTCCCTGGCGATGATGTGAAAGCAGCGATGCTTCTGCTTATCGGTCACTGGTACGAAAACCGTGAAACGGTCTCTGTTGGTCAGGCTGCTACAGATATTCCGTTTACTGTCGAGGCACTTCTCCAGCCTTACAAAATCTATGGCATTTAAGCGGGGGAATTATGCAGGCAGGACGATTACGGC
The DNA here is from genome assembly GCF_051835185.1 of Klebsiella sp. K5-306. Taxonomy (NCBI): domain Bacteria; kingdom Pseudomonadati; phylum Pseudomonadota; class Gammaproteobacteria; order Enterobacterales; family Enterobacteriaceae; genus Klebsiella; species Klebsiella sp. K5-306. The sequence goes on along the minus strand of NZ_JAIFJY010000010.1, from coordinate 156,541 downwards.
ACCGGATCACCATCCAAAATTTCACCACCACCAGAACGCCTTCAGGTCAGCCGGGTGAAAAATGGGAAGATGGGAAAACCATCTGGGCCGAGGTTAAGGGGATAAGCGGTCGTGAGCTGTTAGCCGCTGGCGTAGAGCATGCTGATGCGACAATCCGGGTCTGGGTGCGTTTTCGCAGGGATATTTCAGCCACATCCCGATTGAAGGTGCGCACCGGCCCGTTTAAAGGCGCAGTTCTTAACGTTACCGGGCCTCCGGTTCCGGATATCAAAGGTACCCGGCTGGAAATTCTCTGCAAACAGGGGACCGAAAAATGATTGATGTGAATCTGGATTTTTCCGGTTTGCAGGATATCGCCCGAGACCTGCAAACCCTCAGCAAAGCTGAAAACAATAAAGTCCTCCGGGATTCGACCCGCGCCGGGGCCGAAGTTCTCCGGCAGGAAGTGATTGACAGGGCTCCTGAGCAAACCGGGAAGCTGAAGAAAAACGTTGTTGTCGTCACCCAGAAAAGCCGCCGACGCGGTGAAATTTCCTCGGGGGTGCATATTCGTGGTGTTAATCCGCGAACGGGAAACAGCGACAACACCATGAAGGCCAGCAACAAGCGGAATGCTTTTTACTGGCGCTTTGTCGAACTTGGGACTGCTACAGCTCCGGCACATCCCTTTGTGCGCCCTGCGTATGACACCCGACAGGAAGAAGCCGCGCAGGCTGCAATGAACCAAATGAACAAGGCGATCGATGAGGTGCTGGCGAAATGACAGAGGATGATCTCTATGACCTGCTGTCGCCGCTGGCAGGCGGGCGCGTTTATCCGTATGTGGTGCCGCTTGGCAGCGACGATTTACCCGCCGCGGCCGCTCCTTACATCATTTTCTCGATACCGACTGATGTTGCCGGGGATGTGTTCTGTGGGCAGGCCGAATCGACGCTGCACATTCAGGTAGATGTGTGGGCCAAAACGAACGATGAGGCCAGGGCGTTGCGGCTTGAGGCCCTTTCCCGGCTGGAAGTGCTTTCACCTACCGAAGTAACCAAAATCCCCGGTTACGACACTACAACCCACTTGCATCGGGCAACGCTCGAAATAACGGTCATTGCCTGACTGGAACCAATCCAATCTGACCGCCGCTGGCGGTTTTTTCATTTATGGAGGCTGCAATGTCAGCACTATTCGAACGCGCCCAAAAAACGAAAGTAATGATTACGTCAGTGCCGGTCACTGAGGATGAGCTGGATGTAGCAACCTGGCTCAACCTGAGTTGCACCATTAAGCAGGCCAGCTTTACCGCTGGTCAGAAAAACGATATTGACGTGACCACGCTATGCTCCGAAGAAACGGAAAATATCAACGGACTACCGGCCCCGTCTGAAATGTCGCTCTCCGGTAACTTTTACCGCAACCCGGCGCAGGATACGCTGCGTACTGCTTATGATAATGACGGCGTATACGGGTTTAAGGTTGTTTTCCCTTCCGGAAACGGCTTCCTGTTCCGCGCCGAAGTTCGTCAGCATACCTGGGATTCACAGACCAACGGTGTTGTTGCTGCAACGTTCTCCCTGCGCCTGAAAGGAAAACCAACCAACATTGACGCCTCTGGTATTCTGTCTTTTGCCACAGACCTTCCCGCATCGCAAACGGTAGCGGCCGGAAGCGCCCTGACAATGAGTGTGGTGGTTCAGGGCGGCACAGAACCTTATACCTACGTCTGGAAAAAGGGCTCGTCCACCGTCAGCGGGCAGACCAGCGCAACGTTTAATAAGGCCAGCGCAGTATCAGGCGATGCGGGTGTTTATTCCTGCGTGGTTACTGATGCCGATGGCACCGTTATCACCTCTGCTGACCACACTGTCACCATCAGTTAATGGAGCGCCGGGAAACCGGCGATAAACTTAATGTCAAAACAGAATCTTAAAGCGCTGGCGCTGGCCCCGATGGCGGGTTTTCGTAAAAAAGAAGTCACCGTTCCGGAATGGGAAAACGCCAAAGTTATCATTCGTGAACCATCGGCTGAGGCCTGGATTCGCTGGCAGGGGATTGCCAGCCCGGAACAACCAAAACTACCGGAAGGGCAGGAAGCGCCAGAGGTGCCAGAACTGACCCCTTCAGAACGCGCGTTCCGCACGATGCGGGCAGATGTCACACTCTTCATTGATATTCTGCTGGATACCGACCTACAGTACGTTTTCACCGTCGATGATACCGAACAGGTTGAAGCAATTTATGGCCCTGTCCATTCCCGGTTGTTGAAACAGGCGCTTGATCTCATTCGTGATGCGGATGATGCCAAAGCAAAGTAAAAATGCCTGGCATGCAGTTCCTGATGGCGCTGGCGCTCCGGATGGGCCGCACGCTGGGCGAACTGCGACAAACCATGACGGTCGGCGAATTCAGAATGTGGGCTGAATACGACCGTATCAGCCCGATCGGTGATATCCGTGGCGATATTCTCAATGCTCAGCTGGTTTCAGCGATGTACGGGGCTCAGGGCGGTAAAGTCACCATTGAAGACGCACAGATTCAGTGGAGCGCAGAAGAGGAAGTGGCAAGCGACAGCGGCGATCCCTTTGCAGGCTTAGAAGCCGCTTTGCTCGCGGCTTCTCAGTGACAATACATGCGTGACGGTTTAGGATATCGCCAAATACAGGGGGAGGCGTTATGGAACCGTTATTCGTAGTCTTTGGTGTTTTTGGTTGGCTAATTAATATTATTATTGTTTTTTATTTGATTCGTTTTAGTGTAAGAGCTAATGATCAGGTAGCAGCCTTGCAGGAAATAAATAAAAAGCAAGATGCACAAATTGATTTGTTAATACAAATAGCCCATCAAAATAAAAACACTTAAACTAAAGCCCCGCAAACGCGGGGTGTTTTATTAGGTGATGTATGGCTACTCTCCGTGAGTTAATTATAAAAATATCTGCTAATTCTCAATCGTTTCAGACTGAAATATCTCGCGCCTCTAGAATGGGCAATGATTATTATAAGGTAATGCAATCAGGTGGTCGCCAAGCAGCAGCGGCCTCAAGAGAAACAAAAAGAGCTATTTCTGAGTTAACAAATCAAATGAACTCGGCAAAATCATCTGCCATTGGAATGGCTGGGGCTTTTGCGGGGGCATTTGCTACCGGGCATCTGATAAACCTCGCCGATGAATGGAGCTCTGTTAATGCAAGGCTGAAACAAGCCTCGCAATCTACTGATGACTTCAAAACGTCTCAAAATGCTTTAATGGAAATTAGTCAGAGGACAGGTACAGCTTTCTCTGATAACGCAGCTTTATTTTCGCGCTCAGCTGCATCTATGAGAGAATATGGGTATAGTTCGCAGGAAGTACTGAAAGTTACAGAAGCAATATCAACTGGATTAAAGCTATCTGGAGCAAGCTCATCCGAAGCAAGTTCAGTGATTACTCAATTTAGCCAAGCGCTAGCTCAAGGAGTTCTTCGTGGTGAGGAATTCAATTCTGTAAACGAAAATGGAGATCGAGTCATCCGTGCCTTGGCTTCCGGAATGGGAGTGGCAAGAAAAGACCTAAAGGCGATGGCTGATCAAGGGCTTTTAACTTCAGATAAGGTTGTTCCTGCGTTAGTTAGTCAATTAGGTACGCTCAGGAAAGAATATGAAGCAATGCCTCAAACAGTTTCGGCTGCTACGACTAAAATCGAGAATGCATTCTTGGCTTGGGTTGGCGGAGCTAATGAAGCTACCGGAGCTACAACCACTCTTGTGGGCGTTCTCAATTCTGTGGCGAATAACATTGACACGGTTGCAACAGCAGCTGGAGCATTGGCGGCAATTGGTGGGGCTAAGTATTTTGGGGGGATTGTAGGAAATATTGGTACTCAAACAGGGAATATTCTTGATGCTAGGAAGAATGAAATAGCTTTGGCTGCTGCGCGGTCACAATCGGCTACTCAATCTCAGAGAAAAGCGGTTGCTGATGCTATTGCAGCTGAAAGGGCTTATCAATTAGCACAAAGTGAATTAGAATTAGCCAAAAATACTAATGCCGAAGCTACAGCAACTCAGAATGCAATTTCAAAGCGCCGTTCGATGATAACGGCTAATGCTGCTTTAGTACAATCAAATATAACCGTTAGGGCTTCTCAAGAGGCGCTTAATAAAACCACCTCTGCTTTAGGATTAGTAAAAAACGGGGCGGCCGGACTACTTTCTTTAGTCGGCGGTATCCCCGGTGTTTTGATGTTAGGTGCTGGAGCATGGTATACGATTTACCAACGTCAAGAGCAAGCTCGCGCATCGGCTGTGCAATATGCTGATACCTTGGATCAAGTAAGAGACAGTCTTAAATCTATGTCTCAGACACAAATATCAGCCAATTTGGGGCAAGCAAATCTCTCCATTGATGCTCAAGATTATAATATTGATAAACAGAAACAGAAGGTAGCGGAGCTTTCTAATCAACTTTATAACGCCAGACAGGCCGCTAAGGCAGCTACTGAAGGAACCTGGCTATATAACGATGCAACTGAAAAAGCAGGGATTTTTGCTTCTGAATTAGCCGTTGAAGAGGGCAAGCTTGAATTAATGCTCAAAAAACGCCAGCAGACGCAAGATTTAATTACTGATATTACAAATGCAGCAATTAGTAAAACAGTTGAAATGACAGGCGCTGTTAGTTCTCTGGCAGATATGTACGACAGGCTTAATAAAGTTACTCGGCAAGCTGTCTTAGCAACCCAGGCTTATCAAGGCCCTGTCCTGCCCGGACTTGATTCTAAGCAACAATCCGCAATGGATAGAGCAAAGCAGCAGGCAGAACTTGCTGGTTTGAGCGGAGTTGAGCGAGCAAGGCGACAGGCCCAATTTGAAGCTTCAGACTTAAATCTTCCGGCAGGGCAATACGAGAAATATATAAATTATGCTGTTGATAGTGAGAGGAAGCTTCAGGAATTACGTGACTCCAATAAGAAAAGCCGAGGTAAAAGCCAGGAAGAAAAAACGGAAGATACATATACCCGCATTGTTAAACAACAAGAAGAACAGATTGCACTCGCCGGACAAAGCAATGAACTGGCAAAAATAAAATATCAGATAGTTCAGGGGGAGTTATCCTCACTCGATCAAGCTAAAAAAGAAACCCTTCTGCACAATGCTGCGCTAATTGATCAGAAAAACATTGCTGAACAGTTAAAAACGTTCCGTGAGGGGCTGGCTGACAGCAACGCTGCTGCACGCGACCGGGAGAATATTGATTTTCTTGGTGCCGGGATGGGGGATAAGGCCCGCGACCGCATGAAGGAAATGGCGGATATTCGTACTGATTTTCTCAAACAGCAGCGGGACCTGCAGAGGGATTTCAGCAAAGGTCAGATTTCTGAGGACCTGTACAAACAGCAAACGGAAGCGCTACAGGCGGCGCTTACTGAACGGCTCCAGATTCAGGAGGACTACTACAAGAAAACCGATGAACAGCAGTCAGACTGGCGGGCGGGGATCAGCGATTCACTGATGAACTACGCCGATCAGGCTGCTGATCTCAGTTCAATGGCAGCATCAGCAACCAGCGAGATTCTCAATAACACCACGAACTCCATTTCCAACAACCTGACCAGTGTTCTGACTGGTGCGACCTCGTTCAAAGATGGGATGTCGAATATCTTCAGCTCTCTGGGTGAAACGGTGATTAAGACGCTGATCCAGATGGCAACACAGGCGTTAATCACCAAAGCGATTATGGCGTCGTTCGGCGGTGGTGCTGGTGGGATGTTCGGTAGTCTTTTTGGTGGAGCAAGTGGAGCTGCAAGTAGTGGAACTGCGCTGCAAAGCTTTGGATCGTCTTTTGCCTTTAATGCCCTCGGTGGTGTCTACGATTCGCCTTCACTTTCCGCATACAGCGGCGGTGTATACAGCACTCCGCAGTATTTTGCCTTTGCGAAAGGGGCTGGTGTGTTCGGTGAAGCTGGTCCGGAAGCAATTATGCCGCTGACCCGTGGGGCTGATGGTTCACTGGGTGTTCGTGCGGTTGGTCGTGAGTCCCCTGCAGTACAGAGCGCAGCAAGCCAGATTCAGGCACAGCCACGGATAGCTGTCAGCGTGGACGCACGAAGCACCTTCACCGGCAAACCCGATGACATAACGATGCAGGCTGTAGAGCGAAGAAATGATGCTCTTGAACAGCGGATAGTTAACACCTTAACCGCCGAGGTAAATAACCCACAGAAGAAATTCGGCCGGGCTATTTACTCCAATCTACAGCCAAAAAAACCACGATAAACCAGCCCGGAGGGAAAGTTAATGGCAGATATTATCTATCCGGATGAATACCTGCCTATGCCGCTGATGGACGGGTACGGTTTTAAGCCCATATCACCGATACTGCGAACGGAAATGACGTCCGGTCGCGCTCAGCAGCGAAGGCGATATACCTCAACACCCACCCAGGCATCGGTTAAATGGATTTTTAAAACTGATGCTCTGGCGCAGGTGTTTGAGGCGTTTTTCAGGGATGCGCTTAAAGATGGCCAGTCATGGTTCTATCTGAAACTCCAGACTCCCATCGGGGTAAAGCCCTATAAAGCCAGGTTCGTGGATATTTACGAAGGGCCGACGCTGGTCGCGCCAAAATACTGGCAGTACAGCGCAACGCTGGAATTATGGGAGCGCCCGTTACCGCCTTCAGGCTGGGGAAATTACCCGGAATGGCTGGCGGGCCAGTCGTTACTAGATATTGCGCTAAACAGAGAGTGGCCGAAGCATGACAATTCTTGAGCGACTATATGCCAGCAGCGGATCGGAGGTTATTCACGATACGTTGCAGATATCGGCAGGCGATGATAACTACTGGCTAACCAGTGGCTGGGATGACGTTTCCGTGATGCTGGAAAATGGTCAGCCGGCGACGTTTGAAGCCTGCGCGATAGAAATTGCATTGCCAGCGCGTAATGCGGACGGAACGCAGGATCTGAAATTCGCCCTGAGTAATATTGACGGTGTCGTTTCGGGAGCCATCGATAAAGTTCTGGATGAAATGAAATCAGCCACGCTGACATTTCGGCGGTATATTTCATCCGATCTGTCTGCTCCGGCATCATCACCGTATACGCTCGATATCAAATCCGGCTCCTGGACCCCGACAGTAGTTCAGGTCACGGCGGGCTATATGAATATCCTTAAAACAGCCTGGCCCCGTAAACGTTACAACCTCGCAGAGCATCCTGGCTTACGTTACTAATCTGAGGCAAACATGTTTAACGCTGATAAATACCGTTCAGTCAGCTGGCTGAAAGGCGGTCGCGTATACCCGCAACTCGACTGTTTTGGCATTGTGAATGAAATCCGGCGCGATCTGAAATTACCCCTCTGGCCCGATTTCGCCGGAGTGACCAAAGACGGGGGAGGCCTCGACCGGGAGGCGAGAAGGTTGATGCTTTCCCTGCAACGCTGCGAGCCCTGCGAAGGTGCTGGCGTGGCCTGCTATTCCGGCTCAACGGTCACCCATGTCGGGATCGTTGTCATGCTCGATAACCAGCTGCAGGTCGCGGAATGTAATCCAGGCTCGGGGGTTACGTTTCTGCCACTGGCGCGATTCATACGAAGGTTTAACCGCGTGGAGTTCTGGCAATGACGATAAAGTTTTTTCCGTCCCGGTTGCCGGGTGAACCCCTGGAGACGCACGAACATGGCGCGATGACCCTGCATGAGTGGATGGCCAGGAATGTCCCGAGCTACTCGCAGGACAGAAAGCATCCTGTTGCGGTCGAACTGGACGGCCGGGCTGTTCCACCTGCGGAATGGCCACTATGTTTGCTGCGGCCAGACAGCGATGTGCGGATTTACCCGATCCCGTATGGAACCGGCCTGGAAATCGCCGTGTGGGTATCGGTTGCCGTATCTATTGCCTCTACGGCCTATGCGCTGTTTTTCGCCCCGAAACCAGAGCTGGGCGGGTTTTCGTCAGGCAATTCAGCATCACTGGACCTGAACCCGGCAAAAGCGAATACAGCTAAGCTTGGCGATCCTGTTCGTGAGGTATTCGGAAGAAACAGAATTTATCCGGATTACCTGGTGCAGCCGGTCACTCGCTTTGACCCCAATGATCCCACCCGGATGACGGTCGAAATGTTTGTCTGCCTCGGGTATGGACGTTTCTCTTACACCGGCGGTGATTTTCGGGTAGGTGAAACTCCTGCTCTGCCGTTAGGTGATGGCTTTTCTTATACCAGCTATGGCCCTGGCGATAACGTGGCGGGGGACCGTCGCAGCGAGGTCTGGTTCAACAGTACAGAAGTTGGCGGGACATCAAGCGGGTCAGGTCTGGATATGGCTCAGACTGCCCCTGAAGCCAGTGATATCGTTGCTGATGCCATGGCCGTCAGCGGCGCCTCAGTCTCGTTTTCAGGTCTCGATGTCGATGATGACAACGATGATGATGAAGATGAGAACAAGCTGCCTCCTGGCTGGATTGAGGGTGCAATTGTCACTCTGAAAGCGCCGGTGAATTATCAGGTATCGATTGAGGATGGTTTTAACGTTCTGACAGGTGACGCCGTCGAAGAAGTGGCGCCATATAATGGTATGCCTGTAACGCTGACGTTTAGCGGTACCGATTATGATCTGCAGATTGCCACGTATACCCCTCACCAGGACGCCGTTCCGGGAACGGGTGGATCGACTGCAGCATTGCGCGCCAGTGCGTCGCCAGCCACGTATGATTTTACGACAACCAGCCAGACGTTTGCTCTGACCTGGCAGGGTGTCACCTATACCCTGTCCCTGGTTGCTGACTACGGCACAATGTCCGGTTTGCTGGCGGCGATTAACAGCGGGCTCACCGGATCGGGGTTGATTGCTCAGGATGACGGCGGCGTGATTCGTATCGTGGAAATTTCCAGCCCGTGGCGTGGCGGTTCCATTACGTCATCATTCCTGCCCGTGTCAGTTTTTGGCGACAGCGCTGTGTTTACTGCCGGTACAGCATCCAGTGGCGGAAGCCCGGCGGTCACAGCCAGTGTCAGGCTGGCATACGATTCCGGTACCGCATTTTCTGGCCTGCCGGACGGCACGCAGCGGATTTCCCTGGCTCACCGTGGCAACGAATACCAGATAGCATCGACTGACGGTGCGTCTGCAACCGTACAGAGGGTGGTTAATGGTGTCGTTGATAATACCTGGGCAGGTTTCCTCACCCGTACCGTCGTGGATTTTGCCGCGTCTGGTATCAACGATAATGAAACATGGCTCGGCCCCTTTCTGGCCTCCCCGCAAAATGAAGTTGTGGACGCCTTCGAGGTCAACTTTGCTTTCCCAAACGGAATTTGCGGATTCCAGAACAACGGGAATAAGCGGGTTCGACATGTTGAGTATGAAATTCAGTACCGCGTATATGGTTCCGGATCAGGGTGGACGAGTAAGCAGGGGGTGTACGCGCTTAAAAACGTTAATGGCCTCGGTTTTACAGAGCGTTTTAATCTGTCTTCTCCCGGGCTGGTGGAGGTTCGATGCCGCCGCCGTAACGAGCAGGGGAGTAACAACGCGAGGGACAGCATGTTCTGGCAGGCGCTCAGAGGTCGTTTGATTTCCCGTCCGACCTTCTACGCAGGGATATCAACAATAGGGATCACGGTTGAAACCGGTGGCCAGCTGGCGGCGCAGTCAGACAAGCGTGTGAGTGTTGTCGCCACGCGAAACTATGATGGCGGTGGTGACAGGACAATCAGCGGGGCATTCCTGCATCTGGCCCGCAGTCTGGGTTATCGCGACGACCAGATCGACATTTCCACAATTAACATGCTTGAGGCTAACTACTGGACGCCACGAGGCGAGTATTTTGACCACCAGGCCAGCAGTGACAGCACGTCCGCAAAGGATATTTTCGACAAAATTGCTGAAGCAGGCATGGGGTATTTTCTGCTGTCTGACGGCTTACTTTCCGTCGGGCGTGAAGGGGTCAAAAGCTGGACCGGAATCATCACCCCCCAGGATACTGTCGAGGAAATGCAGACATCATTCAGGGTGCCTTCTGAGGACGATTTTGATGGCGTGGATGTGAAATACATCAATCCCGTGACCTGGGCGGAGGAGACCGTACAGTGCCGGACGCCTGAAAATCTGTTCCCCCGGAAAACGGAGTCTTACACCATCGATGTCGTCATGACAGCGGATCGTGCCTGGCGTATCGGGATGCGCCGGTTAATGAAATATCTCCATCAACGCCGGACGTATACGGCTACAACTGCAATGCTGGGATGGTGCCATGATTTTGGTGACCACATCATTTTGTCAGATGATATTCGAACCGGGAAAACCCAAAGTTGCCTGATTGACGCAATGACATACGACTTTCAGGAAATAACGTTACATGTCACCGAGCCTCTGGACTGGAGCTATACAAATCCCCGGTGCTGGATACAGTTTCAGAACAGTCGTCCATCGTCACGGATGCTGACGCCGCAGCGGATAGATGATTTCACTCTTACCATACCTTACAACGACGATCTGCACCCGGAAGACTGGATTATGGACGACCCTGATATTGATCTACCGCGTTTGCTGTTCTGCGACAGTGAAAAAGGTGCCCGGCATGGGATAGTCCAGGAGGTCGCCCCCTCCGGTGACAGCAACTGTCAGATTACCGCGCCGGAATATAAAGAAATTTTCTACGTCTACGACGACGCCACATACCCCGGCGACGTCGCGTAATACCCCATAAAAACCCCTTATTAACTCTTTTCGTTCAAACCCTCGTTTGGGCGAACGCCTTTTTTGGAGCAAAAAACATGGCCTTTAACCCGGAGCTGGGGAGCACGTCTCCCGCAGTGCTGCTCGATAATGCCGAGCGCCTGGATAAGCTGGTGAATGGTGATGCGCCGACCGAACCGGACCGCGCTGGCGTTGATCTGGATACCTGGCGCGGAATGATGGCGAAGAATGACCAGATTCGTCAGAACCTTGTGCCATTGAGTAAGCAGTACATGACGCTCGAAGCGGCCCAGGCCGATATCGCAAATATTCCAGAGGGCAGCACCACCTATGTGCGAAGCCAGGATGGTAGCGCTCTGGCAGATGAATATATCAATAATGCCGGTGTGCTCACTGCTACCGGGCGCCGATTGATTTCGAAAGAATATGTTGATGCTCTTGTCGATGCCATTTATGAACGCATAAAACCACTACAGTCTTCACCTGATGCGCTTTTTGACATCGTTTCACGTAATGGTCTCCGTCCCTTTAAAATCGATGACGATAATGGCGAAATCTCATTAAGTTTAATCGCCCGCTTATTAACCGGGGATTCCGGTCTGAATTTCAGCGGTAATATCCTCGATAATAATGCGCCTGAGGGGTGGTTATTCGTAATTTATGCGAAAAACGGGCTGGTTATCGCAGGGGTGAAAGAAGATGGAACAAAGGTCGGCTGGGGCGGGAGTGACAGCGGTGGCGGGCAGGCTGGCGGCATTACCCCTGGCGACACGGCAGTGGGTTATGACGATATCCGGAATTATACCGGTGAGGCTACACTCAGAGATGTAGTGGGTGAGCGTATTGGCGGCAGGTTCGTCGTTGATGCGTCTGACACGTCATCGCCGGATGATGGCGGCGGCGTTCTGGTCGGTGTTGACGGTCGTCGCTGGGTCCGCCAGTGCGATTTCGTTTCTTACGACATGTTCGGCGCTCCCCGCATACCGGAGGACACCTATCAGTCATATGCTCTGCTTTCCATGCAGGGAAATGAAGCCTCCGCGCAGGCGCTGCTGGCCGACCAGGCGGCAGCTGATCAGGCCATGATAAATTGCCATGCTTTTGCGAATAAGCATGCGATCCCGGTCGTGCAGAATGCTGGCCGCTTTCTCTGGATCGGCGAGTCTGTGATTATTCGCACGTCATCATACCTGACAGGCTGTACTGTCGTGACCTGTAACCGAAGTGGTCTGGCAGAAAATCGATGGGGAAAAGTTGACGGTGTTAATGATGGCGCGCCGGACCCGGTTTACATGTACCGTATCCAGGGAAAAAGCCGCATTGACTTTACGACTTCGGAACTGAACGAGCTTAACACCACCTATGCGTCTTATCTCAGGCGGGGCAGTATGCGGCTTCCCATGCCTAAATTGTATCAGTATCGCGGGGGGTATTTTGGGTATATATCTTCTGCCGTCGAACTGTACCGCAGTGGCGGACGTGGCAACCCCCGTCAGCACGTTCATTTTCGGGATTTTACCCGGATCGGAAGGAACGGGGCGATAACTGACGTGTTTGTGAAAAATACGCCAGCAGGTACCGTGTCAGAAGCGTGGATCCAGCCAAAAGAAAGCGCCTGGCTTAACTTTTATCCGCCTACATTCTTCGAGGCCGGTGCTGACCGCCGGTTTGTTAACATGATTATTGAGCGGTCGCAGGTGAACATTTGCGATCTGGTAATGGAAAACTGGGCGACAGGCAACATTGAGTCACGGGTGGCCATCAGCTCTTATGGTGTCTGCGATCTCCGCCTGCGCAACGCTACGGCAGAATGTATGCCAAACGCGAATAACGGGGCCTACGTCATCTGTTTTCGTAACAGTATTGAAGTTCATGTTGACGCCTATTACGGGCTGCATGGCTGGGGATTCCAGGGCCATCACGGTGTGAAACGCCTCTTTATCGATCGCAGCGTCATGAACCGGTTCGATTTTCACTCGTTTGGATATGACGTGTTTATCGACAATACCCGCTTCAAGGGAAAGCAGGTGAATCTCCAGGGCGGCGGAGTATTCTCAATGCGCAACATTGAATTTGACGTTGTCCCTGGCTCAACAGCGCAGAGCGGTACAATGGAGGATCGCCTTAACTACTTCATCAACATGCGTGAAGATTATGCCGGAGACTGCGAGTGTAACCTTTCCATTGATGGACTCGTGGTCAGATTTGATCGCACGGTCAACTGGGGTGGGAATAACACCTTTACGTTTGATGTTGTCCGCATGAACGCCGGAACGGCTTTCGACTACGGAATTGACACAAAAGACCCGCATACGGTCATTGGCAGGAACATCGTTTTCGATCTGGACGGGATGTCGGCGATATTGCCGGATAATTTCGCCTTCTCATTCTGCCGGCCGCTTAAAAATCTCTACACCTCAGCCGATCGCACGTACCTCCCGGGCCTGATAAAAGTTGAGAACATGACGGCGATTCATGTGCCGGACGATAAAAACGCGGTGATGGCGGTCTTCCGCTGCGGGGATGATATGGCGCAAAACCCGTTCGGCAGTCGGGTGAAGCTTCGCCCAAATGGTACCAACGCCGACATCATCGCCGTGGACGTGGTCAGCGTCATCAATAATCCGGTCGTGGCTCAGAACGCAAGCCCGACAGTCTATATGCCGGGTGAGGCATCTGCCTGGGATACGGTAGTGGACGGCTCGACATACCGGACCAGTGAATATTCATGGCGACCTAAAGTCACTCTGCGTAACTGCTATCCATCCATCATTAATGCGACGGGGGTAAAAGCAGAATTTGACATTCACGGCGGATTACTCGCCCGCTACAGCATCGGCAATACGGGAAACCGCTGTCGCGTGACAGGGGCTGATATTCAGCTTATTCCGGACTCCACCGGCACGCTCTATTTTGATGCCTCGAATGTCAGAGCAACAGGCTGTGACTGGTTTGACCCGATGAACGGAGCGACTTACAGCGGCATACTTAACGGCACTGGCAACGAGAACCGGGGCACCACAGCGCACTCACCCAATATTTAAGGATTAACTCATGTCCGGAACGCGTATTTTTTGCAATCAGATTATCTCCGTCACTGACTGGAATCACGACTATGTAACCGTGCCTTCTGTACTGGAAAGCCAGTCGCCGCTACCCACGCTTGCCTGCTTTGATTTACTCAATCCTCTGGATAACAGCGGGCATGGCTATACGGTGAGCCCGGGGGGCGGGCAGGTGCGTGATTGGGGGCTTCATTATGAAGATGGTGCTCTTCCTTCAAAAACGGATTTTTCAAAATCAGGACAGGGCGCAGTGTCTTTTATCACCGCGTTTAAATTATCTGCGCTGAGCCGCTACACGAACATTATCAGCAATCGTGTCGCTGGTGGCGGTTTTAACCTTTACTTCAATAATGGTCTCTACATGTCGGTTATTTATCCATCCGGGAATACTGTTATTGTAGATGAGGGCGGTGTGATTATGCCTGAGGTGGATAAGTGGTACGTTGCAGCCGGAATATTCGATCCGGCAAACAATAATGTAAGAGTTCAATTTAGTGATCTGGGTGTCCAGGTTGGAAGTATCGGTACAACATTTCCGCCAAACGCCTCTTTGATTGAGCCACTGATGATAGGAGGCGCTACCACAGGGGTGACGACATCCTCCATGACTGGCGATATCGCTTTTGTAGCTCTGTATGACGGCGCATTTACCCTGGCCCAGCGTGAAGCAATGGTTGTTGTAGGTCAGGAAGTTTTGCGGGAACGTGGGCTTATCTGACAGGAGTGCCGCCACCCGTAAAGGTGGCGGTTCATTTGATGTGAGGTCATGACGATTTCTTACAATGGACGCAGAGCGGCAAAATTCTTTTTGGCTATTATAATTGGTGCATGCTTGCAGAAATTCTTTCCCGGTGAAGTGCTTTGGTTAATACTGGCATTGCTTCCATTTGGGATAATATTAAAATGCTCGCATTAGCGACAATAAGTCGAAATTATTATTAGGTCTGTATTCAGGGCTTTTCTCCTAAAGGGATGTAAAGTTCACGTAATCCGGCGAAATACATGACCGAAAGATACATGGCAGTAAATAGCAATAGTAGCTTTATGTTATTATTGTCAGTGTATTTGTATCTTTTTTTGCGAGATTCAATTGATGACGTCTTAGGGTCGAATTCAGGCTCTCTGGCAATAAATTCTGATAGTGAATTATAAAGAGAATTTATCTCTTCTTCAGTCATTTCTGTTTTGTCAATCTGATGGGCGAACTTGTTGCGTATCGCGTTGAGTTTTTTCATAAACTGAAAGCACTCGTTTGGAAACGAGAAGTTTTTTGCAATAATAAGCTTGTTGTTAAAGGTTAAGCTAACTGAATTATTAAAAAAATTCTTATTGTGGCTGCTTGCCTCAATCCATGTTTCTAAAATTTTTTCACAAACCATGTGAATCACAAGAACAGCGCTGAGCTGGTCGGTATGGAATGTGAGCGACACAAAACGCATGTTCATCTCTTTCATTCTCAGCAGCGTTGAAAAATGCGCCTTATCCATAGATGCCTCCAATGCTATCATCGATCCTCAACGTAGCACGACGTCTGGTTTCCTTTGAACCTGGAATTTTATCCATAGCTTACGGATCACGATATGAGTGAAGACAATTATTTATGCCCGGAATGGGTAAAAAAGGATGCCAACATTCCTCATGACTGGAAGAAATACGTAAGTGAGGAAGTCATGGCGATTTGGGGAGACTTTAGCGTAAGCCAGCGCATGGCATTGGGCCGATGCTTTGATGACATTGCAAGTCGTGAGGAGTGGGATTGAAGAAAGCGAACGCTTTTTCAGTAATCGATCCTGCGCCATCAATGTGTTATACCTGCCGAGAAAATTGATAGCCGCGACCTCTCTTGATCTTCCCTTTCGATAAAACTACTGTATATACAAACAGCATTTATTGGAGGGCAGATCATGGGATTCCCGTCACCGGCTGCGGATTACATTGAAACCACGTTAACAGTGAGCTCACTGTGCAATATCGGAGCAAACTCGCGAATTATCCCCACCGACCGTGGGTATGTCGTTCTGGACTTGTCGCTGAAGGTTAAGCAGGGGAGTATTCTACTTATACGTTCGGCAGGAGAACTGCAGTTTGCAAAGCTAATGGGCCGTTCATTTATCACAGTTGAGGGAGAATCGATTGAAGGTGATGCCATGGATGAGGTAGAAGTGCTCGGAGTCGCAACGCACGCGATCAACGACTTGAGGCAGGACGATAGCCCTATTTGATGTGAGTAAAGTTAAGCTTAAAAAGGAAGAATGCTTCCCCAAAATGAAAGGCATATCATTGATTAAATAAGAAAATAAAACATACTCAAAAGAGGGGAAAATCAGCCAGGAAGTTTATATAACTGGCTGATTTTATTTAACTAAGTGTCAATTTTGGAAGTCTGCTTGTGAAACAGTTCCCGGAACACCGGATAAATATCTTCCGGGTCGCGAATATGCTGCATGGCAAAGTTTTCAAAGGTCGACTGCAGGTGTTCATACTCCCGCCACAGCGTCTGGTGCGCACGACGGGTTATCTCGATATAGCTGTAGTAGCGGACCACGGGCAGGATTTTCTTCGCCAGCAGCTCGTGACACAGCGGTGAATCGTCCGCCCAGTTATCGCCGTCCGATGCCTGAGCGGCGTAGATATTCCACTGCGCCGGGTCATAGCGCTCTTTAACGACTTCGTCCATCAGTTTCAGAGCGCTGGAGACAATGGTGCCGCCGGTCTCCTGCGAATAAAAGAATTCGTGTTCGTCGACCTCTTTTGCCTGCGTATGGTGGCGGATATAAACCACATCAACGTTTTTATAGGTCCGGCTGAGGAACAGATACAGCAGGATGTAAAAACGTTTTGCCATATCCTTTGTCGCCTGATCCATCGAGCCGGAGACGTCCATCAGGCAAAACATCACCGCCTGACTTGAGGGCTCTGGCCGCTTTTCGTAGTTCTTGTAGCGCAGATCGAAAGTATCGATAAACGGCACGCGGTCGATTTTCGCCCGTAGCTCGGCAATCTCTTTGCGCAGCCGCTCCTCCTCCAGCAGCTGCGCCGGTTCGCTTTTGCTAATACTCTCCAGATCCTCTTCCAGAGCATGCAGCTCCCGGCGCTTACCGGCGGTCATCGCCGTGCGCCGCGCCAGCGAGTTTTGCAGCGAGCGAACGACGCTGATGTTGGCGGGAACCCCGTTAGCGGTGTAGCCTGCGCGATGGGTTTTGAATTCCGTCAGCTGCCGATGCTGATTTCTCTTCAGATTCGGCAGGGCAAGATCTTCGAATAACAGATCCAGATACTCATCTTTCGAGATCTGAAAAACAAACTCATCCTGGCCTTCGCCATCGGCGCTGGCTTGCCCCTGACCGCTTCCTCCACCGCCTCCGCCGCCCTGAGGACGTTCAATACGGTCATTCTGCACGAAGTGATCGTTACCGGGATGAACGCGATTGCGCAGGCCGCCGCGCCCCTGATGAAACATCGGTTCGTTGATATCGTCCGTTGGGATGGAGACGGACTCTCCGCTCTGAATATCGGTCACCGAGCGCTTGTTTATGGCCTCGGAGATCGACTGCTTTATCTGCGCTTTGTAGCGGCGCAGAAAGCGCTGCCGGTTGACGGCGCTTTTATTTTTCCCGTTCAGGCGTCGGTCTATGAACCAGGTCATATGCCCTCCTGTACTGCATTTGCCAACTATGCCCCGGCCATTCAAGCGCCGGAATGTGCCTGGCGCTGAATGTCATTGGGTCTTCGCAGTTATTATTCACCCGGCAGCGGTTGCCTGCCGGGCTGGTCTATCAGGATGATTTACGTACCCGCAGATACCATTCGCACAGCAGACGAACCTGCTTGCGGGTATAGCCTTTCTCCATCATGCGGTCGACAAAGTCATCGTGTTTTTTCTGCTCATCGGTTGACGTTTTGGTGTTGAACGAGATCACCGGCAACAGCTCTTCGGTATTGGAGAACATTTTCTTCTCAATAACCGTGCGCAGTTTCTCGTAGCTGGTCCAGTTTGGATTGCGTCCGCTGTTGTGCGCTCTGGCGCGCAGCACGAAGTTGACAATCTCGTTGCGGAAGTCTTTCGGATTACTGATCCCGGCCGGCTTCTCGATTTTTTCCAGCTCCGCATTCAGCGACTCGCGATCAAACAGCTGGCCGGTATCCGGGTCGCGATACTCCTGATCCTGAATCCAGAAATCGGCGTAGGTCACATAGCGGTCAAAAATGTTCTGCCCGTACTCCGAGTAGGACTCAAGGTAGGCGGTCTGGATCTCTTTCCCGATAAATTCGGCGTATTTCGGGATCAGATAACCTTTGAGGAACTCCAGGTAACGTTCGGACTGCTCCTGCGGGAACTGTTCACGCTCAATTTGCTGCTCCAGGACATAGAACAGATGCACCGGGTTCGCGGCGACTTCGGCGTGATCAAAGTTAAATACCCGCGACAGAATTTTGAACGCGAAGCGGGTAGACAAGCCGTTCATCCCTTCATCAACGCCGGCATAATCGCGATACTCCTGATAGGATTTCGCTTTCGGGTCGGTATCTTTCAGGCTTTCACCGTCATAGACGCGCATTTTCGAATAGATGCTCGAGTTTTCCGGCTCTTTCAGGCGCGACAGAATCGAGAAGCGCGACAGCGTTTCCAGGGTTCCCGGCGCGCAGGGCGCGTGAGTCAGTTCGCTGTTATTGAGCAGTTTTTCATAGATGCGGATCTCTTCCGAGATGCGCAGGCAATAAGGCACCTTGACGATGTACACGCGGTCGAGGAAGGCCTCATTGTTCTTGTTATTGCGGAAGGTAACCCATTCCGATTCGTTGGAGTGGGCGAGGATAATCCCGTTAAACGGCAGGGCGGAGATCCCTTCAGTACCGTTATAGTTTCCTTCCTGCGTCGCGGTCAGCAGCGGATGCAGCACCTTAATAGGCGCTTTAAACATCTCTACAAATTCCATCAGCCCCTGGTTGGCGCGGCACAGGGCGCCGGAATATCCGTAGGCATCCGGATCGTTCTGCGCATAGTGTTCCAGTTTACGGATATCCACTTTACCCACCAGCGCCGAGATGTCCTGGTTGTTTTCGTCGCCGGGCTCGGTTTTGGCGATGGCAATCTGCGCCAGGATTGACGGCCACACTTTCACCACGCGGAACTTAGTAATGTCGCCGCCGAATTCCTGCAGACGCTTGGCCGCCCACGGCGACATAATTGTTCCCAGATAGCGGTTTGGAATGCCGTACTCTTTTTCGAGGATTTGCGCATCCTCTTGCGGGTTAAACAGACATAGCGGATGGTCGTTGACCGGGCTACGCTCTCCGTTTGCGCTAAGCACATAGATAGGCACGCGCTGCATTAAGGACTTAAGGCGTTCGGCAAGCGATGATTTACCGCCGCCCACAGGGCCCAGCAGATACAGAATCTGTTTCTTCTCTTCAAGCCCCTGAGCGGCGTGCTTTAAGTAAGAAACAATTTGCTCGATGGCATCTTCCATACCGTAAAACTCTTCAAATGCCGGATAGCGCGCAACGACCCGGTTTGAAAAGAGACGGGATAGCCTGGGTTCCAGGGCCGTATCGACCATGACCGGCTCACCGATGGCCATCAGCAATCTTTCTGCTGCGTTAGCATAAGCACTGCGATCTTGCCGACAGATGGTAAGAAACTCCTGCAGTGTGAACTCTTCGTCCTTGGCAGCTTCATAGCGCTGGCGATAGTGATCGAATATATTCATGGCATGCCGTCCTTTCGTTTTTAGCACAGGTTGAGAGCCGTTCATATGAATAGTGGGAGCCCCCGGAAGAGGTAAGCTGCACAGCGCTCTCTGATTCTCCAGCAACCCTTATGCCAGGTTGGCGAAGTCTCGGGATAACGTGCCCCGCATTTACTTCTTCTAAATTAAAGCGTAGATGCATTTGGAAAACTTGCATGGCGTGGAAAATCAATTTCAATGACTTATCAACAACTCATCCAGAAAAGCAGCCTCTCATTTCCACTTCTGGTTTCACGCCGTCATGACGCTGTCATTCGGCTGTCAGCGAATGGTCATCTGAGGATGAGAATCTGGTGAATTCAGTGTAATGACTGGTAAAGAATTTGAGGCATGACGTATACAACGTTAAACTGCCTGCGCTAATAATTTGACAACAGGAATATGGATCGTGACTAAAATCAAACTTCTGGCACTTGGTGTGTTGATTGCGACTTCAGCATCCGCCGTACACGCTGAAGGGAAGTTCACTTTAGGGGCGGGTGTAGGCGTCGTTGAACATCCGTACAAGCAGTATGATGCTGATGTTTACCCGGTGCCGGTGATTAATTACGAGAGCGATAACTTCTGGTTTCGTGGTTTAGGCGGTGGTCTTTACCTGTGGAATGATACCAACGATAAGCTTTCCGTGACCGCCTACTGGTCGCCGATGTACTTTAAGCCAGGCGACAGCGATAGCGAGCAGATGCGCCGTCTGGATAAACGTAAATCCACGGTGATGGCAGGACTTGCGTACGAACACTATACGCAGTACGGTTTCCTGCGCACCGCGCTGTCAGGGGACACCCTGGATAACAGCAACGGTATCGTATGGGATCTGGCCTGGCTATATCGCTACACCAACGGCAACCTGACGCTTACGCCGGGTATTGGCGTTGAATGGAATAGCGATAATCAGAACGAGTACTACTATGGTGTTTCGAAACATGAGTCGAATCGCAGCGGCATGCGCAGCTACGATCCGGACAGCAGCTGGAACCCGTACCTCGAGCTGTCGGCAAACTATCGTTTCCTCGGCGACTGGAGCGTATACGGCGTGGCCCGCTACACCCGCTTGTCTGACGAAATCACCGATAGTCCGATGGTGGACAAATCCTGGAGCGGTCTGATTTCAACCGGGATCACTTACTCCTTCTGATAGTGCTTTATTACAGAGCAATTTGTGCATCAAAACAGGGCGTAATGCCCTGTTTTGCATTACGGTGGTGCAATCAAACGACAGGAGGTAGTCATGGCACAAAGGACAATCAGTTTTGGCGAGCATCCAGCGGTTCCCGTCATAGGGCAGGGGACCTGGTACATGGGCGAAAACCCGGCGCTGCGCACTCAGGAGTCTGCTGCACTACGCGCGGGCATCGATCTTGGGCTCACGGCGATCGATACGGCGGAAATGTATGCTGACGGCGGCGCCGAAGAGGTTGTCGGCGAAGCCATTCGCGGCCAGCGCGAGCGCGTGGTGCTGGTGTCTAAAGTGTATCCGTGGAACGCTGGCGGTCGCAAAATAGCCAGCGCCTGCGAAGCCAGCCTGCGCCGTCTGAAGACCGACTATCTCGATCTCTACCTTCTGCACTGGCGCGGCGACTACGCATTGCAGGAGACGGTGGCAGGTATGGAAGCGCTCGTTGCGCAGGGCAAAATTCGTCGCTGGGGCGTATCGAATCTTGATTACGCTGATATGCAAGAACTCTGGCAGGTTGACGGCGGCGAGCAGTGCGCAACTGACCAGGTACTCTATCACCTGGCTTCTCGCGGTATTGAACATGATTTGTTGCCATGGTGCCAGCAGCAGCGGCTGCCGGTGATGGCCTACTGTCCGCTGGCCCAGGCCGGCCGTCTGCGCAATGGACTTTTAAATCATACCGTTGTGAAAAATATTGCGCAGGCCCGGGGCGTAACCGCCGCGCAGGTGCTTCTGGCGTGGGTTATCAGCCATCAGGGGGTACTGGCGATTCCGAAAGCATCGAGTATCGAACATGTTGAGCAAAATGCTGCGGCGCTGGACATCGAGCTGACCGCTGAAGAGAGGGCGCTGCTGGAAAAAGCTTATCCGGCACCGGGAAGAAAAACACCGCTGGATATGGTCTGAATAGGGTATAAAGAAAAGCCCCGACTCTGCGGGGCTCCGGTCGCGAGCTGCCACCAGGCATGAATACGATCGCAATCAGTGCGTCAGGCCGGGCAAAGCGTCAGCCGCCGCCCGGCAGAAATACGCGCACAAGATTTTAACCCGTATGCGCTCCTTCAGTGCGTTAGCGTTTCACCACGCGAATGGTTTGCGCCAGGCGCGAAGGTTTCTCTTCGCTGGCCTTCTGCGATTCGGTTACGCAGCAAGTTTCTACGCAAACGAAGGTCTTGTAGCCATCATCGGGCATATCGCCCATGCTGACGGAAAGGGCCGGTCCCGGGTTCCAGCCAACCACGTTGCTGTTGTGATGATGGACGACATCGATGTTGCGGCTGAGCGCATCATCGTGAATGACGCTGCAGGTTTCTGCATTAAGATAGACGCGGTCGGTACGATCCGGGAAGGTTTCAGTGCCGTTGCTTAATACGCCTTCTTCGGCATTTTTCACTTTATCAATATAACGGTCGCCCAGACCGCTGACCTTCACTGCCGCAATGTCACCGACGTTGAAATAGGTGTGAAGGGCGGAAGTGGTTTCAAATTCGCCGTGCGCTTCCAGCTCAATTTCGCAGGTTTTACCCAGTTTGAAACGCGCTAACAGGGTGAACTCATGCGGCCAGTACTGGCGAGTGGCATCGCTGCTTTTTAGTTCAAAGGTCAGCACCACGCCGTTATCGTCTTCATCGTGGCCTTTCAGGGCCCACGGCAGATTGCGGGCAAAACCGTGCGACGGCAGACCCTGCTGAGCTGATGGGCCAAACCATGGCCAGCAAATCGGCACGCCGCCGCGCAGGGCAACGCCATTTTTGAATGGAGTATTGCCGCTGAGCCACAGGACCTCTTCTTCGCCTGCGGGCTTCCAGGAGAGCAGGTGAGCGCCCTGGAAAGCCACGGAAGCTTTAACCTGCGGATGATCAACCACGATCAGTTCCAGGTCATCAAGCTGGCGACGGGAAAGGACAGGGGTAAGCTGTTCGATAACCGGGAGGGCAAAAATCTTATTAATCATTACGCAATCCTTTTTACCCTAAATAATTCGAGTTGCAGGAAGGTGGCAAGTGAACGACAAATTCGTCAGGAACGAATTTGAACAACCGAAGATGGCCTTCGGTCAGGGACATGGATGTCCCTGATTCATCCCGATGAGCTTACCGTAGTAAGTGATTCGGGTGAGCGAGCGTAGCCAACACACCTGTAACTTGAAGTATGACGGGTATATTTTTAGACAAAAAAAAGAGCGACCGGAGTCGCTCTTACAGATTACGGTCTCATCTCAACTTATTTGGAGATGTGAGCAATCAGGTCCAGAACCTTGTTGGAGTAACCAGTTTCGTTATCGTACCAGGAAACCAGTTTCACAAAGTTGTCGTTCAGAGCGATACCCGCTTTAGCATCGAATACGGAAGTGCAAACTTCGCCGTTGAAATCGGTAGAGACAACGTCGTCTTCGGTGTAGCCCAGAACGCCTTTCATTGCGCCTTCGGAAGCAGCTTTGATTGCTTTCTTAATTTCTTCATAAGAAGCAGCTTTTTCCAGACGAACGGTCAGGTCAACAACGGATACGTTCGGAGTCGGAACGCGGAACGCCATACCGGTCAGTTTGCCATTCAGTTCTGGCAGTACTTTACCTACAGCTTTAGCAGCGCCGGTAGAGGACGGGATGATGTTCTGAGCTGCGCCGCGGCCGCCGCGCCAGTCTTTATGAGACGGGCCATCAACGGTTTTCTGAGTAGCGGTAGTGGCGTGAACAGTAGTCATCAGACCTTCGATGATGCCGAAGTTGTCGTTGATAACTTTTGCCAGCGGAGCCAGGCAGTTGGTGGTGCAGGAAGCGTTGGAAACGATGTCCTGGCCTTCATATTTGTCAAAGTTAGCACCTTTAACAAACATCGGAGTGTTGTCTTTGGACGGGCCAGTCAGAACGACTTTTTTCGCGCCAGCGGTGATGTGCTTACGAGCGGTTTCGTCGGTCAGGAAGATACCGGTTGCTTCAGCAACAACGTCAACACCCACTTCGTCCCACTTCAGGTTAGCCGGGTCACGCTCAGCGGTAACACGGATTTTTTTACCGTTAACGATCAGATGACCGTCTTTCACTTCAACGGTACCGTTGAAACGGCCGTGAGTGGAGTCATACTTCAGCATGTAAGCCATGTAGTCAGCGTCTAACAGGTCGTTGATTGCAACGATCTCGATGTCAGAACGTTCCTGAGCAGCACGGAAAACAATGCGACCGATACGGCCAAAACCGTTGATACCTACTTTGATAGTCATATATTCCACCAGCTATTTGTTAGTGAATAAAAGGTTGCCTGTAAAATTACAAAAACCTTACGCAGCGTCAAGCGGAATCGTGTCAATCATTGCGACAAATCAATCCGGAGCATGCCTTTGCGCGGTTGATTTATCCCACTTTCCCTTTGAGCCCAATTCCATATGGGGGCTGCGCCCGGAATTTTAAAGGTCATTTGAGATAAAAATGTGATATTCATCACAATTGTGTGGCTGCCTTTTGGCGTCGCCTAAGTTTAGAACAAAAGTGCACGCTTCATTGTTAATATTTTGTTAGAATTAAGCCGAAAAAGTTGTCCTTTCACAGCGAGAAGCAAGCCAATGTCGAATAAACCCTCTTCGGACGAGCTCAAAAAAAATTTGAGCGAGATGCAGTTTTACGTGACGCAGAATCACGGTACTGAACCGCCGTTCACCGGGCGGCTACTCCACAACAAACGCGATGGCGTCTACCACTGCCTGGTATGCGACGCGCCGCTGTTTAACTCGCAATCCAAGTATGATTCAGGCTGCGGTTGGCCGAGCTTTTATGAGCCGGTAAGCGATGATGCTATTCGCTATCTTAACGATTACTCCCACGGTATGCAGCGCACGGAAATTCGCTGCGGAAACTGCGATGCTCACCTTGGACACGTCTTCCCGGATGGCCCGCAGCCTACCGGTGAGCGTTTTTGTGTTAATTCGGCCTCTTTAAGCTTCACCAATGATGAAAATGGTGAGCAAACCAAGGGTTGAAAAAACGATTCAGCAAATTATTCCAACATGAGGTGGGAGAACGATGGAAATTGAACGGATTATCGACGGCATGACGCCGGAAGTGTATCAGCGTCTGGCGACGGCGGTGGAGCTGGGAAAATGGCCCGACGGCGTGGCGTTAACAGCCGAGCAGAAAGAGAATTGTCTGCAGCTGGTGATGCTCTGGCAGGCCCGATATAACGTTGACGCGCAGCATATGACCATCGACACCAACGGACAGATGGTGATGAAGAGTAAACAGCAGTTGAAAGTGGACTTTGGTATTTCGCCGCAACCTATCGCGACGTTTAAATCCTGAGCCTGAACGGCCCGGCCAATTGAACGCCGGGCTTAGCGTCAGCTGGGCGTTATTTCTTGTTCATCATCGCTTTTAGATCGGCGAAAGGGTTATATTTCGCTTCGCCGACGCTTTTCTGCGCATCTTCGCCGGCCACCACCGTTGAACCATACTGATCGGCCTCGGTGTATTTTGAGTGCTCATGATCGTGGCAGTAGAGGCACAGCATCTCCCAGTTGCTACCATCTTCCGGGTTATTGGAGTGGTCGTGGTCGATATGATGTACCGTCAGTTCACGCAGATTCGAATAGACAAACTCACGCGAGCAGCGTCCGCAGACCCAGGGGAAGAGCTTCAGCGCTTTTTCGCGATATCCGACTTCCAGACGGGCGTAGTTTTTCGGGATATAAGCCATAATACCCATGCCTTCTGTTGCAAATGAAAAGCTGCGCCGGAGCTGGCGCAGCGGAATGTGCTTATCATAACCTATTGTGCAGGCGGTGACATCGCGCAGATCAGCGTTTGATCTCCAGGGATTCGGCCAGCTGTTTCGCTAGCTGGTTTTGATCATCGGCGCCGTACTCCCAAAACATCGCGCCTCCCAGTCCTTTGCTCTTGATATAGTCGGCTTTGATCGCCACCGAACGCGGGTTCTCGTAGGAGAGGGCAAAGAGCGCTTTACCGTCGGAAGAAGTTACCGACAGCCACGGCACTTTCGCTTCATCATCCCAATGCTGAGTAAAGCGCTTCTGCGGATCGTTGATGAACTTCGCCACGATATCGTTATATTTCACGTAGGTATCTTTTGACAGATCGACGCCTAGCGTTTTGAACAGCTCGACCTGCTGCGGCTCAAAATAAGGCTGCGTTGCCGGATTTTTCTGCGCATCCGGTTTGCTCCAGTCAATGCCCGGCTCGACGGCGCGTTTCGGTACCCGCCCATAGAAACCAATCCCCAGGTTCATCTGGCTGGGCTTCAAACCCGCCGCAAGATAGTTGTTGACCACGAAATCAGCGCTGTACTTATCGGCTTCTGCGACCGTCGGCCATTGAGAGGAGTCGTACAGGTTGGAATTGAAGTACTGGGTGCCGTAAGCCATGTCGTAGGTCATCAGGTTGATGTAGTCGAGCGAGGGGGCTATCGCTTTGACATCCACCCAGCTCTTCGGACTCTCCGCGTTAGCGCCCACGGCGATGGTCACCAGTTTTTTATTGCCCACCGCCGCACGCAGCTCTTTCAGCAGGGCGGTAAAATTATCGCGATCGGCCGGTTGGCTGTCGACCAGTCCCCATGCGCCGTTGACCGGATACTCCCAGTCCAGATCGATACCATCAAGACCATATTTTTCAATGATCTCCTGCGCCGACTGAATAAACAGCGCTCGGGTTTCTTTTGTCGCCGCCGCGCCGGAGAATCCACGCGCTCCCCAGCCGCCGACGGAAAGCAAAACTTTCAGGTTCGGATTCTGCTGGCGCAGATGCGGGATTTTCTGCAAATCAGCCTGCACTTTCGGCGACAGCCAGATTTGATGCAGCCTGCCGGGGTCTTTCAGGGCCGCGTTGGTTTCACCTTTTTCGTCGTTATAGATCAGACCAAACGAGTAGTTGAGATGGGTAATCTGCCGGACGTCAAGTTTATCGATATTGCCGCCAGGACCGGCAGTGACGTCGCCGCCGCCGTTAAAGTAGCCGACGGACATCAGGGTATTAGCAGAAACGACGCTCGCGCAGAGCAGGGGTAAAGCTGCCAGTAAAGGCAAAAGTTTCATAGCAAATCCTCTTTGACAGAAAAGTGACTTAGTAAAACAAACACGCCACGGAAATGGCGTGGCGAAAAAACAGCTCGTGCAGGCTAGCATCTTCCATTGCCCAAAACTGCGAAGGGGTTCACGCTGCATCAGCGAAGCCGCGCCATGCCAACGCCATAAGCTTTCCTTCACATCTCTCTCCGCCATCCATTTTGCCGTATTTGTGATCTAAGTTGTGAAATGCAGATCAATATCTGTGTTTTAAAGATTTAATGTTGACCTTAAAGATTTCGTGGTTAAGTATTGCTCCCACTGATGCAAAACCACAAACAAAGGAAGACGCAATGAAAGCACTGGCAAGATTTGGTAAGGCCTTTGGCGGCTATAAGATGATTGATGTTCCGGAACCGGTCTGCGGTCCGGATGATGTGGTGATTGAAATCAAGGCGGCAGCCATTTGCGGCGCGGATATGAAGCACTACAACGTCGATAGCGGATCCGACCAATTCAACTCCATTCGCGGCCACGAATTTGCCGGTGAAATCGTCCGGGTCGGCGAAAAGGTTAAGGACTGGAAAGTGGGCCAGCGGGTGGTTTCTGATAATAGCGGGCACGTCTGCGGCGTGTGTCCGGCCTGCGAACAAGGTGATTTTCTGTGTTGTACAGAAAAAGTTAATTTAGGTCTTGATAACAATACCTGGGGCGGCGGATTTTCGAAATACTGCCTGGTGCCGGGAGAGATCCTCAAAATTCATCGCCACGCACTGTGGGAAATCCCGCCGGGTGTTGATTACGAAGAAGCGGCGGTGCTGGATCCTATCTGTAACGCCTATAAATCTATCGCTCAACAATCCAAATTTCTCCCCGGTCAGGACGTGGTGGTCTTCGGTACCGGTCCGCTAGGGCTCTTTGCCGTACAGATGGCGCGCATCATGGGGGCCGTCAATATCGTGATGGTCGGGCTGGAAGAGGACGTCGCGGTGCGTTTCCCCATCGCTAAAGCGTTGGGTGCGACGGCGGTGGTCAACGGTTCGAACGAAGATGTCGTTGCGCGCTGTCAGGAAATTTGCGGCAAAGATAATCTCGGTCTGGTTATCGAATGTTCAGGCGCCAACATTGCCCTCAAACAGTCTATCGAAATGCTGCGCCCCAACGGTGAAGTGGTCCGCGTGGGGATGGGTTTCAAACCGCTGGACTTCTCCATCAACGACATCACTGCCTGGAACAAAAGCATCATCGGCCATATGGCTTACGACTCCACCTCCTGGCGCAACGCCATTCGCCTGCTCGCCAACGGCGCGATCAAAGTCAAACCAATGATTACTCATCGCATTGGCCTGTCGCAGTGGCGCGAAGGTTTTGATGCCATGGTCGATAAAACCGCGATTAAGGTCATCATGACTTACGACTTTGATGAATAACCCATTTATTAAAGGAAGGTTCCCGGATGGAACAGATAGCAAAACCGCACTGCGGCGCCAGGCTCGATCGCCTGCCCGACTGCCGCTGGCACGCTTCAATGTTTGCCATGGTCGCTTTCGGATTACTTGTCTGCTGGAGTAATGCCGTAGGCGGGTTAATACTCGCGCAGCTAAAAGACCTGGGCTGGACCGATAATTCCACGACCGCTACGTTTTCTGCCATTACCACGGCGGGAATGTTTCTTGGCGCGCTCGGCGGCGGCATTATCGGCGATAAGATCGGGCGTAAAAATGCGTTCATCCTGTATGAAGCGATTCATATTATTGCCATGGTCATTGGGGCGTTTTCGCCGAATATGATCTTTCTGATTGCCTGTCGTTTTATCATGGGGGTAGGGTTAGGCGCGCTGCTGGTGACCTTATTTGCCGGATTCACCGAATATATGCCCGGCAGAAATCGCGGCACCTGGTCCAGTCGGGTCTCGTTTATCGGCAACTGGTCTTATCCGCTCTGTTCGCTGATTGCGATGGGATTAACGCCGTTAATCAGCGCGGAATGGAACTGGCGCGTACAGCTGCTGATCCCGGCGCTGCTGTCGCTAATTGCTACCGTTATTGCCTGGCGCAGTTTCCCTGAATCGCCCCGCTGGCTGGAGTCTCGCGGACGTTACGCGGAAGCGGAAAAGGTGATGCGGGCCATTGAAGAGAGGGTCGTGCAGCAAACCGGTAAGCCATTGCCGCCAGTGGTAACAGAAGATGATGGTAAAGCGCCGCGCGCGGTTCCTTATTCAGCCTTATTAACCGGCGTATTACTCAAGCGGGTTATTTTAGGCTCCTTCGTCCTGATTGCCATGAATGTCGTCCAGTATACCTTAATTAACTGGCTACCGACGATATTTATGACCCAGGGCATTAATCTGAAAGACTCCATTGTTTTAAACACCATGAGTATGTTCGGCGCGCCGTTTGGCATTTTCATCGCTATGCTGGTGATGGATAAAATACCGCGGAAAACTATGGGTGTGGGCTTATTGGTATTAATCGCCGTGCTGGGATATATCTATTCTCTGCAAACCAGTATGCTGTTCATCACGTTAATTGGCTTCTTCCTGATTACGTTTGTCTATATGTACGTTTGTTACGCCTCAGCGGTCTATGTGCCGGAAATATGGCCGACCGAAGCGAAGCTTCGTGGTTCAGGCCTGGCGAACGCGGTGGGGCGCATCAGCGGTATCGCCGCACCCTATGCGGTGGCGGTATTACTTAACGGCTATGGCGTAACCGGGGTATTTGTGCTGCTGGGGGCCGTCTCCATTATTGTTGCAGTCGCTATCGCCACAATCGGAATTGAAACTAAAGGCGTCTCTGTCGAAAGTCTCGGTATTGATGCCGTTACCAGCAAATAATATTGACGGAAAATAAAATGAATAATTCAAAAGCGATTTTAAAAACGCCGGGTATGATGAAAATCATCGCTGCCGATATTCCGGTACCCAAAGAACATGAAGTGCTGATCAAAATTGAATACGTTGGTATTTGCGGTTCAGATGTTCACGGTTTCGAATCAGGTCCCTTTATTCCGCCGAAAGATCCCAATCAGGAAATTGGTCTGGGGCACGAATGCGCCGGTACGGTGGTCGCGGTGGGAAACCGCGTGAGCAAATTTAAACCCGGCGACCGGGTGAATATTGAACCCGGGGTGCCGTGCGGCCACTGCCGCTACTGTCTGGAGGGGAAATACAATATCTGTCCTGACGTTGATTTCATGGCCACGCAGCCAAATTATCGCGGCGCGTTAACCCACTACCTGTGCCATCCGGAGAGCTTCACCTATAAGCTGCCCGACAATATGGACACGATGGAAGGCGCGCTGGTGGAGCCTGCGGCGGTCGGCATGCATGCCGCAATGCTGGCGGACGTCAAGCCTGGCAAGAAAATCGTCATTCTTGGCGCAGGCTGTATTGGTTTAATGACCCTGCAGGCATGCCTTTGCCTGGGGGCTACTGATATCACGGTGGTTGATGTGCTGGAAAAACGCCTGGCCATGGCCGAACAGCTCGGGGCCAAAGTCGTTATCAACGGCGCAAAAGAGGACACCGTCGCGCGCTGCCAGCAGTTATCCGGCGACATGGGGGCTGATATCGTATTCGAAACCGCCGGTTCGGCCATCACCGTTAAGCAGGCACCGTATCTGGTCATGCGTGGAGGGAAAATCATGATCGTCGGTACGGTCCCCGGGGATTCGGCAATTAACTTCCTGAAAATTAACCGCGAAGTATCGATTCAGACCGTTTTCCGCTATGCCAACCGCTACCCGGTGACTATTGAAGCTATCTCCTCCGGCCGTTTCGATGTGAAGTCGATGGTGACGCACATTTACGACTACGAGGATGTTCAGCGCGCGTTTGAGGAATCTGTTAATAACAAACGCGAGATGATTAAAGGCGTTATTAGAGTTAACCATTAATTTATTAAAAAGGGAGAAACAACTATGCTGGCTGATATTAAATATTGGGAAAATGATGCGCAAAATAAACATTATGCCATTGCCCACTTTAACGTGTGGAATGCCGAAATGCTGATGGGCGTTATCGATGCCGCGGAAGAGTCAACATCGCCGGTGATTATCTCTTTCGGCACTGGATTTGTGGGCAATACCTCGTTTGAAGATTTTTCGCATATGATGGTTTCAATGGCCAAAAAGGCCTCGGTACCGGTGATTGCGCACTGGGACCACGGACGCAGCATGGAAATTATCCACAATGCGTGGGCCCATGGCATGAACTCCCTGATGCGCGACGCTTCCGCCTTTGATTTCGAAGAGAATATTCGTCTGACCAAAGAAGCGGTGGACTTCTTCCATCCGCTGGGCATTCCGATCGAAGCGGAGCTGGGACACGTGGGCAATGAAACGGTCTACGAAGAAGCGCTGGCGGGCTATCACTATACCGATCCGGATCAAGCGGCGGAATTCGTCGAGCGCACCGGCTGCGATTCCCTGGCGGTAGCGATTGGTAACCAGCACGGGGTCTATACCTCAGAGCCGAAACTCAACTTTGAGGTGGTGAAACGCGTGCGCGAGGCGGTATCCGTTCCGCTGGTACTGCACGGCGCATCCGGCATTAGCGACGCGGATATTAAGCAGGCTATTTCGCTGGGTATTTCCAAAATTAACATTCATACCGAACTGTGCCAGGCGGCGATGGCGGCAGTGCAGGAGAACCAGAATCAACCGTTCTTGCACGTTGAGCGCGAAGTACGCAAAGCGGTCAAAACGCGCGCGCTGGAGAAAATCAAACTGTTTGGCTCTGACGGTAAAGCGGAATGACAACATGGATAATATCGAGGTTATTTGTATAGGCGCGGCCATTGTTGATATTCCCCTGCAGCCGGTGAGCAAAAATATCTTTGATGTTGACTCATATCCCTTAGAACGCATCGCCATGACCACCGGGGGGGACGCAATTAACGAGGCAACCATTATTTCCCGACTCGGTCATCGAACGGCATTAATGAGTCGGGTAGGGGACGACGCGGCGGGACATTTTATTCTTGCACACTGTCGCCGGGAGAATATTGATATCCACAGCCTGAAGCAGGATGGCGAAATCGATACCTCCATTAATGTGGGTCTGGTCACCGCCGATGGCGAGCGTACTTTTGTGACTAACCGCAATGGTAGTCTGTGGAAGCTGAATATTAACGATGTGGACTTTGGCCGCTTCTCTCAGGCAAAGCTGCTGTCGCTGGCGAGCATTTTTAATAGCCCGCTGCTCGATGGTAAAGCGTTAACGGAGATATTCACTCAGGCCAAAGCGCACGGATTAATTATTTGCGCCGATATGATTAAGCCGCGGCTTAACGAAACTCTGAACGATATTCGCCAGGCGCTGAGCTACGTCGATTATCTGTTTCCCAATTATGCCGAGGCAAAACTGCTCACCGGCAAAGAGACGCTGGATGAGATCGCCGATAGCTTCCTGAACTGCGGGGTGAAAACGGTGGTTATTAAGACCGGCAAGCGAGGCTGCTTTATTAAGCGTGCCGATATGAAGCTGGAAGTGCCGGCGGTTTCAGGCATTACCGCCATCGACACCATTGGCGCAGGGGATAATTTTGCCTCGGGATTTATCTCCGCGCTGCTTGAAGGCAAACCGCTGCGCGAGTGCGCGTTGTTTGCTAACGCCACGGCGGCGATCTCGGTGCTGAGCGTAGGCGCCACGACGGGCGTGAAGAACAGAACGCTGGTTGAACAACTTCTCGACGAATATGAAGGGTAATAGCAGCAGATGAAAATGATTTCTTTAGGCAGTACGGATATCACGCTTTCCCGAATGGGATTAGGCACATGGGCCATTGGCGGCGGCCCGGCGTGGAACGGCGATCTCGATCTGCACATATGTATCGACACCATTGTTGAGGCGCATCGCTGCGGGATCAATCTGATTGATACCGCGCCAGGCTACAACTTTGGCAACAGCGAAGTGATTGTTGGCCAGGCGCTTAAACAGCTGCCGCGCCGCGAAGTCGTTGTCGAAACCAAATGCGGTATCGTCTGGGAGCGCACGGGCAGCCTGTTTAATAAGGTGGGCGATCGCCAGCTGTATAAAAACCTGACGCCCGAGTCGATTCGCGAAGAGGTGGAGGCCAGCCTGCAAAGGCTGGGCATCGATACTATTGATATCTATATGACCCACTGGCAGTCGGTAGAGCCCTGCTTTACGCCAATTGCGGAGACAGTAGCCACGCTGAACGCGCTTAAGAAAGAGGGAAAAATTCGCTCTATCGGCGCGGCGAACGTAGATGCCGGGCATATCAGAGAGTACCTCAAGCACGGCGAGCTGGATATCGTGCAGGCCAAGTACAGCATTCTTGACCGGGCGCTGGAGGCCGAGCTACTGCCGCTCTGTCAACAGAACGGCATTGTAGTGCAGGTCTACTCGCCGCTTGAGCAGGGGCTACTGACCGGGACTATCGGCCGTGATTATGTTCCCGGCGGTGCGCGGGCCAATAAGGTCTGGTTCCAGCGGGAAAATATGCTGCGCGTGATTGATATGCTTGAGCAATGGCAGCCGCTATGCGAAAAATATCGCTGTACCATCCCCGCGCTGGCGCTGGCGTGGATATTAAAGCAAAGCGATCTCATTACCCTGCTGAGCGGCGCTACGGCGCCCGAGCAGGTGCGCGAGAATGTCGATGCGCTGAACATCGCTCTGACCGATGATGATTCATTATTGATGAGGCGAATGGCGGAAGCGCTGGATACTAAATAAGAGAGAAGACGCGGACCTCTGTTTCTGTGTAAAAGAGTATTAAATCTGTGATTCAGACAGGTTCTTTTGAAAATAAACATGGCCTGTGCGATACTAGAATCTTATTATGACTTTGCAGGAAACAGAGGTGTCATCGTGGCGGCAAAAGACAGGATTCAGGCCATAAAGCAAATGGTGGCTAATGATAAGAAAGTAGCGGTTTCTAATTTAAGCGCAATTTTTCAGGTCACTGAGGAAACCATCCGTCGCGATCTGGAAAAGCTCGAAGATGAAGGTTATTTGACCCGCACGTACGGCGGCGCTGTATTAAATTCCAATGCTTTAGCTGACAATATTCATTTTTATAAACGCGCTAAATCTTTTTTAGAAGAGAAGCAGATCATTGCCCGCAATGCATTACCGTTTATAAAGAATAAAACCACCATGGCTGCCGACTCCAGCAGTACCGCGATGGAATTATTAAAGCTGTTGAAAGAGAGAAACGATCTCACGCTGTTAACCAACTCGGCGGAAGCCTTTCATGAGCTGGCACAGTCTGAAATCAACGTGGTATCTACCGGCGGCGAGCTCAATAAGAATACGCTGTCGCTGCAGGGAAGGATCACTAAGGAAATTATTAGCCGCTATCATGTTGATATTATGGTGATGAGCTGCAAAGGGCTGGATATGCAGAGCGGGGCGCTGGACTCTAACGAAGCGGAAGCGGAAATTAAGAAAACCATGATCCGCCAGGCGACCGAAGTCGCTTTGCTGGTCGATCATTCAAAATTCGATCGCAAAGCATTCGTCCAGCTCGTGGATTTTAGCCATATTAATTACCTTATCACCAATAAGGCGCCGGGTGCACAGTGGATTGCATTTTGTAAAGAAAATAATATTCAACTTGTTTATTAACATTAAGATTGGCTGTATCGATATTATTTTAATTTGCACCTGGATAATGCCATAAAAATTTAATGATGATGGCTGGCGCGGCAAAAATGATTCTGCCGCGATGGCCATACTTTATATTTTAGCTGAATTTGAGGCATCCAGATGGAACAATGTGACCCTATCGGCGCAAGATTAGACCGCTTACCTTTATCACGATTTCATTTTCGTATTTTTGGCATTATTAGTTTTAGTTTATTAATCACCGGTTTTCTCAGCTATTCCGGCAACGTGGTGCTGGCAAAGTTAGTCAGCAATGGCTGGTCAAATAACTATCTCAACGCCGCATTTACCTCGGCGCTGATGTTTGGCTACTTTATTGGTTCGTTGACCGGAGGTTTTATAGGTGATTATCTCGGGCGACGTAAAGCATTTCGGCTGAATTTACTGATCGTCGGGGTCTCTGCCTGTGCGGCAACCTTTGTGCCCAACATGTACTGGCTTATCTTTTTTCGCTGTCTGATGGGCTGCGGAATGGGGGCGCTGATTATGGTGGGCTATGCCTCCTTTACCGAATTTATTCCGCCCGCGGTACGCGGAAAATGGTCCGCCCGGCTCTCCTTTGTCGGCAACTGGTCGCCTATGCTATCGGCGGCAATTGGCGTCGTGGTGATTGCTTTTTTAAGCTGGCGGATGATGTTTCTGTTCGGCGGAGGAGCCATGCTGCTGGCCTGGTATCTGTCGGGAAGATACTTTATTGAATCTCCCCGCTGGCTGGCCGGAAAAGGGCAGCGCAGCGCCGCTGAAAAGCATCTCCAGCAGGTAGAGTCGCAAATCGAGAGAGAGAAAAATATTACCTTACCGGCCTGGCAAAGCGCGGATCAAACGGCGGATGTGTGTGTGGAAAGCGGCTCTTTCTGGCTGCTGTTTAAAGGCCAGATGCTGCGGCGCACGCTGGTGGCAATCACGGTGCTAATCGCCATGAATATTTCGCTCTATACCATTACGGTGTGGATCCCGACAATTTTCGTCAATTCGGGCATCGACGTGACGAAGTCAATCTTGATGACCGCGATTATTATGATTGGCGCGCCGGTGGGAATATTTATCGCCGCGCTGATTATCGACCGTTTTCCGCGGCGGTTATTTGGCTCATTGCTGCTGATTATTATTGCGGTGCTCGGCTACTTCTATTCGATTCAAACCGCAGAGTGGGCCATCTTAAGCTATGGCCTGGTGATGATCTTTTTCCTGTATATGTACGTCTGCTTTGCCTCGGCGGTGTACGTGCCGGAGCTGTGGCCAACGCATCTCCGGCTGCGCGGTTCAGGCTTTGTCAACGCGGTAGGGCGAATTGTCGCCGTCTTTACTCCCTACGGCGTCGCTGTCCTGCTGACCCGCTACGGCGCGATTACGGTTTTTATGGTGCTCGGGGTGATGCTGGTACTCTGTGCGCTGATCCTGTTCTGCTTTGGCATCGAAACGCGCAAGATATCGCTGGAGGAGATTTCAACGCTGGCCTGAGAAATGCGCCGACAGGGAAAATGCCTGTCGGCACCGGTTATGCGTGGGTTTCCAGCCAGTCGTCCAGGGTATAGAGGGTGGCGCCCGCGGCGGCCATCTCCATAAATGCCTGATTGCTGTCGTGCGGCTGAATATTCACCCCGCGGCAGCCGTCGGTAATGACGTTGACGTTGTAGCCCAGATTGAGAGCGTCGAGCACGGTAAACTTGACGCAGTAGTCGGTGGCCAGACCCAGCACCGTGAGTTCGCGAATATCGCGTTCGCGCAGCCACGCATCAAGCTGCGTTTTCTGTCGGTGGCCGTTGTCGAAAAAGGCGCTGTAGCTATCTATGGCCGGATTTTCGCCTTTGTGGAAGACGGCGGCGATATGCTGCTGTTTGAGCAGCGGATGCAGAGCCGCGCCTTCGCTGTTTTGCACGCAGTGATCCGGCCAGAAAGTTTGCGCCAGGCCGTCGAGCTCGCCCTGGGTATAGGGTTCAACCTGATGCTGGCTGGCAAAGCTGCCGTGATTCGCCGGATGCCAGTCCTGGCTGGCTACCACCGTTTCGCCCCGCGTCAGGCTCCAGTCGATAAGCAGGTTGGCGACGTCAACCGTACTATCGCCCTGCGGGACCGCAAGTGCGCCACCGGCGCAGAAATCATTTTGTAAATCGACCAGAAGCAGCGCGCGCTGGGTCATGTGTTTCTCCTTACTCATCGGGGGTCAGTTCGCCGCGCAGGTTCTCCTGCATTGCGCGACGGATAGCCGCAACGTCCAGATCCTGACTCAATAAATAGTGTAGCTTGGTCAGCGTGGCTTCGACGGTCATATCAAAACCGCTAATCACCCCGGCCTGAGCCAGCGCGTTACCGGTGGCGTAACCGCCCATATTCACCTTGCCGGACATACACTGGGTCAGGTTAATCACCACGATACCGCGCTGGCTGGCTTCAGCCAGGACCTGAATAAATTCGCCGTTCTGCGGCGCGTTACCGACGCCATATGAGCGCAGGATCAGCGCTTTGACCGGCTGGCGCAGGAAATTGCGCACGACGTCGGCGGAAATGCCGGGATAAATGGTCACCACGCCAATCGGCTGCGGCGTGATAGGGTGAACCACCAGCTCACCGCTGCCGTGCGGTGCGGGAGGGGTGCCGAGACGGCGAATATGGATCCCGGCTTCCAGCAGCGGCGCCAGGTTTGGCGAAGCGAAGGCGTTAAATCCGTCGGCGTGGGCCTTTGTTGTACGGTTGCCGCGGTAGAGACGGTTGTTGAAGAACAACGACACTTCGTTAATCGGATAGTTGGCGGCGACGTACAGGGCGTTGAGGAGATTAATCTGCCCGTCGGAGCGTAGCTCAGCGAGCGGAATTTGTGACCCTGTCACAATGACCGGTTTCCCCAGATTCTCCAGCATGAAGGAGAGCGCCGAAGCGGTAAACGCCATGGTATCCGTACCGTGCAGGATCACGAAACCGTCGTACTGGTCATAACGATCGCGAATATCCTCGGCGATATGCTGCCAGTCTTCCGGCGTCATATCGGAGGAGTCCATCAGCGGAGCATATTCATGAATGGTGAAGTCCGGCATCTCCGGACGGTGAAACTCGGGCATCAAAGCCAGCTGGCGCTGGAGATGGCCGGAAACGGGAATGTAGCCGTGTTCAGAACGCTGCATACCAATGGTGCCGCCAGTATAGGCAACGTAGATAGATTTCTTCTGCATAGCATCGCTTAGGTTAAACGTAGACAGGCGCAGTATATACCCGTCACGCCGCAAGTTGCAGGGGCGTCGGCTGCTTTCGTGTATTGCATGGCTTGCCTGACACAAAAACATTTACGCTGCATCGAGGCGGCAAGCAATGAAATCTGTGGGAGCATAGTGACTATGGGGCCAGCGTTGCTGCGCGTAGCCAGGAAAGAGGCGGCGGGAAGGATGAAGTGAAAAATGCCGCCCCGTGGAATGGGGCGGCGTGGGATTAACGAATGTTGGCGCAGGTCAAGCAGAAGGCGTAGCGATTCTGCGGATCATTAAAGGCCGCCAGCTTGTCGCTTTCGTTTTTCACTGCATTAGCCGCAGCGGCCACCGGCGCAGGCAAATAAGCCTGAACCGCCGCCGGCAGCGCCGCGCGAACGGAACCGGTCAGGCTATCGACTACCATCGAGAAGAAAGTCGGCTCTTCCTGATAATAATTGATATGCCACTCTTTCAGCTTCGCCAGCTCGGCGGCTTTTGCCACCGCGTCGTCAAAGTCGCCGAGGCTGTCGACCAGACCGTTTGCTTTCGCATCTTCACCGGTCCAGACGTGGCCCTGGGCGATTTGGTCGATTTTTTCCGGCGTGCTCTTACGCGCGTTCGCCACCAGGGTGATAAAGCGCTTATAGCCGTTTTCGATGCTGAGCTGCATCAGCTGTTGTACTTCCGGCGGAAGCGCTTTAGTGGTGGAGACATCGGCCAGCGGAGAGGTGGCCACGCCATCGGTATGAACGCCAATCGAGCCGAGCGTATTTTCGACGGTGTTAATTACCCCAAAGATACCGATAGAGCCGGTCAGGGTGCTCGGGTTCGCGACGATATAATCCGCCGGGGTGGAGATCCAGTAGCCGCCGGAGGCCGCCATGCCGCCCATCGATACCACCACCGGTTTGCCGGCCGCTTTTGCCGCCGCCAGCTCTTCGCGAATCACCTCCGAGGCGCTGACGCTGCCGCCAGGGCTGTTTACCCGCAGTACGATAGCTTTCACTTTCGGATCGAGGCGGGCGTCGCGGATCTGCGCAGCGGTAGTGTCGCCGCCGACGTTACCCGGCGTTTCCTCGCCATCCATAATCGCGCCGTTAGCAAAGATAACCGCTATCGCGGAGCCTTTATCGGCAGGCGTTTTCACGGTGTAGTCGTAGTAGCTGATCGCGCTGTAGTTATTATCCGCTTTGCTCCAGCCAAACTGCTTAGTCAGCGCTTTCTCCACTTCGGTAGAGGTGCCAAGCTCGTCAACCAGCTTGTTATCCAGCGCGTACCTGGCGGTGTCGCCATCAACTTTACGCAGACCGTCGAGGACCCCCTGAGCGCCAGGGAACAGCTGCTGTGCGGAGATCTGGCGGTTGGCGGCGATGGTGTTGAGGTAGTTTTGCCACAGTTCGCCAATCCAACGGCTATCCGCCTCGCGCGCTGCCGGGGACATATCATCGCGGATAAACGGCTCTACCGCTGATTTATAAGTGCCGACGCGGAAAACGTGGGTCGATACTTTGAGTTTGTCGAGCAGCGATTTGTAGTACAGGCCGTTGGTCGCGAAACCATGCAGATCCACTTCGCCCTGCGGCGAAAGCCAGATTTTATTGGCGAAGCTGGCCAGATAATACTGCCCCTGGCTGTAGCTGCTGCCAATGGCGTAGACCGGTTTGCCGCTATCGCGGAATTCGCGCAGCGCTTTACCGATGTACTGCATCGATGGCTGATCGCCGCCGGCAAAGTTTTTCAGATCCAGCACGATGCCGGTGATATTGCGGTCGTCTTTCGCCTGGCGAATTGTCTGCACAATATCAAACAGCGAGTTTTCCTGTAGGCGATCCGAGCTGGCGCCAAACAGTTGACGGCCAATGACCCCAAGTTTGCTGCTGGCCGAAGGTTTATCGACCACCACGCCGGTGATATCCATCAGCAGCGCGCCGCGAGTGGTATGCTCTGTTGTGTTACTGCTGAACTGGGCCCAGATACCGACGCAGGCCAGCACCAGCACAAGGAAAACCACGTTCAGTGCGAGCTGGCGAATGAAGTTGAGCACTCGCCATGTCCATTTAAAGATTCCGGCGAGCAGTCGCCAAAGAGTTCGCATGTATTCTCCCTAACCATTATCAAAATAGGGCAAGCCGCAGGGGCTGCCGCGTCTGGCTATCCTAATGAGAGTGCCGACGGTTGTCAGCAGGAATCACCCGCTGGGCTGTAACAAAATCCTTGTGCATGTTAATTTTATGAAAAATGACATCACAGGAGTTACACAGATGGATGCTCTCGAACTACTGGTTAATCGCCGCAGCGCTTCACGTTTGACCGATCCGGCGCCGGCTGGCGAACAGCTGGAAAACATCCTTCGCGCGGGGCTGCGCGCGCCGGACCACGGAACGCTACAGCCGTGGCGCTTCTTCATTATTGCCGATGATGGGCGCGAGCGCTTCAGCCAGCTGCTGGAAAAAGGCGCCGTGGCGGCAGGCGGAGATGAAAAGGCGATTGAAAAAGCGCGCAGCGCGCCGTTCCGCGCGCCGCTGATTATTGCGGTGGTGGCGCGCTGTGAAGATCATCCGAAGGTCCCCAGGTGGGAACAAGAGATGTCGGCGGGCTGCGCGGTGATGGCCATGCAGATGGCGGCCGTGGCGCAGGGTTTTAACGGTATCTGGCGCAGCGGCGCATTAACCGAGAGCCCGGTCGTCCGTGAAGGGTTTGCCTGCCGCGAGCAGGATAAAATCGTGGGCTTTCTTTATCTGGGAACGCCGCAGCTCAAAGCTTCAACCACCATCACTTTGCCGGATACCGCGCCGTTCGTGACGCGCTTCTGAGTCCATTCTCGTTATGCCGGGCGGGCCCGGCTCACCGCCGCCTCCGGGATTGTAGCCCCGCTAAGCGCAGCGCGAGTCGGGTGGAAGCCGTACCAGTGTACCAGGCTCGACACCTTTCCCGGAGGCGGTGCTGGCGCATCTGCCCGGGCGACCAAACCGCGGACGGCTGGGAACCCGTAGCCCGGATAAGGCGCGTCAAGCGCCGCCTCCGGGAATTTAACAGCGATGAGGTTACTTCTGCCGTTTGGCGAATTCGTCTTTCGCTTTCTGAAGCTGCTGCTGGAAGGCCGGGTTGGTATGCAGCGTGGCAACCACCGCCGAACCGACAATCCGCGCCGCGTCGACGTCGCTCTGCCAGTGATAGCCGCAGATCACCCGGCTTTCGCCCAGCTCAAAGCCGCGCTTAAGAATTTCATTTTGCCGCTGCGGATTAATCTCAGCCAGCACCAGCGCGGTGGCCCAGCCGATAGAGGTGTGGCCGGAGGGGTAGGAGCCGTTTTTCGATAGCGTATCCTGTTCCTTGGTGTTACAGGTGGCGACTCCGTAAAACGCAAAGGGGCGAATGCGCATGTATTTCTCCTTCGCCCCTCGCGTGGCCAGGTCGCCGGCATCTTCAATCATATTGGTGAGCAGCTTGTGCAGCTCCGGCGCATCTTTGGCGGTAATGGGCGAGCCGAAGGCACCCGAGAAGGCGTTGGCGACGCCGCCGCCGCTCAGGTTTGCGTCTTCCGCCGCCAGTTTGCCGCGCTCGGTGCCGCGCAGCAGGCGTCCCTTCTCATACATGGCCTGATCGTTTAAAAACGCGATACTGCCCACCTCCGGCGGCGGCGGTAGCAGCGCGAGGCTGTCGATAGCCTGCGCATTGGTCAGGTAGTAGAGATCCGGTTTGGTGGTGACGTCGTTACCGGCGGGAACCAGGGCGAAAGCGTTGATGGAGAAGAAACTGGCCAGGCAAAGGGCGAGAACACGCTTTTTCATGAAAACTTCCTTACGTTGTTATATGTCCAGACAAAACAGAATTTTTTGTTGTTACATTTCTGTCATTTTTTAGTAAAGGGTAAAATGACGACGAAAAAGCGGGCCCGCATCGCAAAATCGGTTTTTTGTCTGCTTAATGAGCAACCATACGCGATTTCGGACTGTCGCACTTACCACTCCGCCATTTGGGCGCTACCATATCGGGATTGCAATGACAGGAGATGTCCATGAGCGAGCAAGCCATTCGTTTAACGCAATACAGCCACGGAGCCGGTTGCGGATGTAAAATTTCCCCTAAAGTGCTGGAAACCATCCTGCAGAGCGACCAGGCCAAATTTATTGACCCGAATCTGCTGGTGGGGAATGAAACCAGCGATGATGCCGCGGTCTACGATCTCGGCAACGGTACCTCGATTGTCAGTACTACCGACTTTTTTATGCCGATCGTCGATAATCCGTTCGACTTTGGGCGCATTGCCGCGACAAACGCCATCAGCGATATTTTCGCTATGGGCGGCAAGCCGATAATGGCCATCGCTATCCTCGGCTGGCCCATCAATACGCTGGCGCCGGAAATTGCCCGTCAGGTAGTTGATGGCGGGCGTTTTGCCTGCCAGCAGGCGGGGATCGCGCTGGCCGGGGGCCACTCGATTGATGCGCCTGAACCCATCTTCGGTCTTGCGGTGACCGGCGTGGTTCCGACCGAGCGGGTGAAGAAAAACAGTACCGCTCAGGCCGGATGCAAACTCTACCTCACGAAACCGCTGGGTATCGGCGTGCTGACCACTGCCGAGAAAAAGTCGCTGCTGAAGCCGGAACATCAGGGGCTGGCGACGGAAACCATGTGCCAGATGAACCTCGTCGGCTCGGCGTTCGCCAACATTGACGGCGTGAAGGCGATGACCGACGTCACCGGCTTCGGACTGCTGGGGCATCTGAGCGAAGTGTGCCGCGGCGCGGGCGTACAGGCGCAACTCACCTATGCCAGTATCCCGAAACTACCGGGCGTGGAAGAGTATATTGCGGCCGGTGCGGTGCCGGGCGGAACCGGGCGAAACTTTGCCAGCTACGGGCATCTGATGGGCGAAATGCCGCCTGAGTGGCGCGATCTGCTGTGCGATCCGCAAACCTCCGGCGGCCTGCTGCTGGCGGTAACGCCGGAAGCCGAGGACGAGGTGCTGGCAGCAGCCGCTGAATATGGCATCACGCTGACCGCTATCGGCGAGCTGGTGACCGCCCGCGGCGGACGCCCTATGATCGAGATTCGTTGATTTCATGCGGCTGTTTATTGCAGAAAAGCCGAGTCTCGGCCGCGCCATTGCCGATGTGCTGCCAAAACCGCATCGCAAAGGCGACGGCTATATTGAATGCGGCAACGGACAGGTGGTCACCTGGTGTATCGGCCACCTGCTGGAGCAGGCTCAGCCGGACGTCTATGATGAGCGCTATGCGCGCTGGAATCTGCTCGACCTGCCTATCGTTCCGGAAAAGTGGCAGCTCCAGCCCAAGCCCTCGGTGACCAAACAGCTTAACGTGATTAAGCGTTTGCTTGGCGATGCGCAGGAAGTGATCCACGCGGGTGACCCGGACAGAGAAGGTCAACTGCTGGTGGACGAGGTGCTCGACTACCTGCAGCTGGCGCCGGAAAAGCGCCAGCAGGTGCAGCGCTGCCTGATTAACGATCTCAACCCGCAGGCGGTGGAGCGGGCGATTAACCGCCTGCGCGCCAATAGCGAGTTCG
Source organism: Klebsiella sp. K5-306 (assembly GCF_051835185.1). NCBI lineage: Bacteria > Pseudomonadati > Pseudomonadota > Gammaproteobacteria > Enterobacterales > Enterobacteriaceae > Klebsiella > Klebsiella sp. K5-306. Next base: position 113,526 of record NZ_JAIFJY010000010.1, on the reverse strand, counting down.
TTCCGCTGTGCGTCTCGGCGCTGGCTCGCGCCCGCGCCGACTGGTTATATGGGATCAATATGACCCGCGCCTACACCATCCTTGGGCGTAACGCGGGTTATCAAGGGGTGCTATCGGTCGGACGCGTGCAAACGCCGGTGCTTGGCCTGGTTGTACGCCGCGATGAAGAGATTGAAAACTTCGTCGCCAAAGACTTCTTCGATGTGAAGGCGCATATCGTCACCCCGAAGGAGGAGCGTTTTGTCGCCACCTGGATCCCCAGCGAGGCCTGTGAACCCTACCAGGATGAAGAGGGACGGCTGCTGCATCGTTCGCTTGCCGAACATGTGGTCAAGCGCATTGAGGGCCAGCCGGCGACGGTGACCGCTTATAACGACAAGCGGGACTCCGAGCCAGCGCCGCTGCCGTTTTCCCTCTCGGCGCTGCAGATTGAAGCCGCGAAGCGCTTCGGATTTAGCGCGCAGAACGTGCTGGATATTTGCCAGAAGCTGTATGAAACCCATAAGCTGATTACCTATCCGCGTTCGGACAGCCGCTATCTGCCGGAAGAGCATTTTGCCGGAAGACATGCGGTGCTGAACGCCATCAGCGTACATGCGCCTGACCTGCTGCCGCAGCCGGTGGTGGACCCGGAGATCCGCAACCGCTGCTGGGACGATAAAAAGGTCGATGCCCACCACGCCATTATCCCCACCGCGCGCAGTTCGCAGGTGAAGCTCAGCGACAACGAAGAAAAGGTTTACTCCCTGATTGCCCGCCAGTATCTGATGCAGTTCTGCCCGGATGCGGTGTTCAGAAAGTGTCAGATCGATCTTGATATCGCCAACGGTAAGTTTGTGGCCAAGGCGCGTTTTCTGGCAGAAGCGGGCTGGCGAACCCTGTTAGGCAATAAAGAGCGCGATGAAGAAAACGACGGCATGCCGCTGCCGGTGGTCGCTAAAGATGATGAGCTCCTGTGCGAAAAAGGGGAAGTGGTGGAGCGCCAGACCCAGCCGCCGCGTCACTTTACCGACGCCACGCTGCTGTCGGCGATGACCGGTATTGCCCGCTTTGTGCAGGATAAAGACCTGAAGAAAATTTTGCGCGCCACGGACGGTCTCGGTACGGAGGCGACCCGCGCCGGAATTATCGAGCTATTGTTCAAACGCGGTTTTCTGACCAAGAAAGGGCGCTATATCCACTCTACCGATGCCGGCAAGGCGCTTTTCCATTCGTTGCCGGAGATGGCGACGCGTCCGGACATGACTGCCCACTGGGAGTCGATTCTGACGCAAATCAGCGAGAAACAGTGCCGTTATCAGGATTTCATGCAGCCGCTGGTCGGGACGCTGTTCCAGCTTATTGACCAGGCCCGTAGCACGCCGGTACGCCGCTTCCGCGGAATTGCGGCGCCGGGGGAGGGGAAGAAAAGCTTTAGCAAGGGGAAAGGCAGAGCCAAAGCGAAAGATAAAAAAAGCGCCGCCGGCCCTGCGGCGGAAAACCCGCAGTAAAAAACCCCGGGAAGCCGGGGTTTTTCAATTATGCACCGAATCCGCATGCAGGGGTTCATTCAGCGAGTGGGCTTAAATCACACCCTGAGCCAGCATAGCGTCAGCAACCTTCACGAAACCGGCGATATTGGCGCCGCGCACGTAGTTGGTCTGCTTCGCTTCGCCGCCGTACTGCACGCAGGCGTGGTGAATATCCAGCATGATGTGGTGCAGACGCGCATCCACTTTTTCCGCTTTCCAGCCCATGCGCGCGGCGTTCTGCGCCATTTCCAGGCCGGAGGTGGCGACGCCGCCGGCGTTCGCGGCTTTACCCGGCGCGAACAGTACGCCCGCTTCAAGGAACAGATCGGTGGCGGCGATGGTGGTTGGCATATTGGCGCCTTCCGCTACGGCCTTCACGCCGTTAGCGATCAACTGACGGGCGGCATCGACGTCCAGCTCGTTCTGCGTCGCGCACGGCAGCGCGATATCCACCGGTACGGACCACGGCTGTTTGCCTTCCAGATAGGTCAGGCCAAACTCGCGCGCGTAATCCGCTACGCGGCCATGGCAACGCTCTTTAATGTCGATCAGGCGCGCCAGTTTTTCTTTGGTGAAGCCTGCCTCGTCGACGACGGTGCCGTTAGAGTCGGACGCTGTAATCACCCGCGCGCCAAGCTCCATCGCTTTCTCGATGGCGTACTGCGCCACGTTGCCAGAGCCGGAAACCGCCACGCGAGCGCCTTCAAAGCCCAAACCGTGGCGCTTAAGCATCGCTTCGGTGAAGTAAATCAGGCCATAGCCGGTGGCTTCCGGACGAATCAGGCTGCCGCCGAAGGAGAGACCTTTGCCGGTAAATACGCAGGCGCTGTTGTTAGAGAGCTTACGCATCATCCCGGCCATAAAGCCGACTTCACGACCGCCTACGCCGATATCACCGGCAGGCACGTCGGTATCCGGCCCCAGATGACGATACAGTTCGGTCATCAGCGCCTGGCAGAAACGCATGACTTCGCCGTCGCTCTTGCCTTTAGGATCGAAATCGCTGCCGCCTTTACCGCCGCCCATAGGCAGGGTGGTCAGGGCGTTTTTGAAGGTTTGTTCAAAGCCAAGGAATTTCAGAATCGACAGGTTTACGGAGGGGTGAAAACGCATACCGCCCTTGTACGGGCCGATGGCGGAGTTGAACTGCACGCGCCATGCGCGGTTAACCTGAACCTGGTTACGGTCATCAACCCAAACGACGCGGAACTGGATAGCACGCTCCGGTTCAACCAGACGTTCCAGCAAATTCATCTGGCGATAGCGCGGATTTTCCTCAAGGAAGGGCCACAGGGTGGTCATCACCTCGCGGACGGCCTGAGCAAATTCAGTTTGATTTGGATCGCGCTGTTGAACGCGGGCGAGAAAACCTTCCAGAGTGCACGTCTGATCCATAGATATAATTTCCCCTTATGGTTGTGGTTGCGTCTATTTATTATGATTCGGCCCTTGAAAAAGCCGATTTTCCGACTATACCACCGGGAATCGTTAGGTAAGCAAGGAAAAATTGTTCGGAAAGCAAAATTTATAATCAGGCATGGGTCATAATCAAAAACGATGACCGCTGCCTGACAGAATTAGCGGGAGAGGAGATCGGCGCGCTGGGCGATAAAGGCTTCCAGCAGGGGGATGTCCGCTGGCGCAAGGTTGAAGCTAAAGGCCTCCTGCGGGGAACACCAGCGCAGCTGACTGTGATAGCGGGCGATGGGTTCGCCGCTAAAATGAGGGACCCACCAGGCGTGAAGATGAATCAGGCGAGCGGAAATTTCGCGCCGATGGCTGGCGATATAGCATCCCGGGCTGGCGTCGATCTCCAGCTCTTCCCGGAGCTCGCGGGCCAGCGCCTCGGCCTGGGTTTCGCCGGGTTCGACTTTACCGCCGGCAAATTCCCACATCCCCGGCTGATCCGCGTGGGGAGGGCGCTGCGCCAGCAAAATTTGCCCGTTGCGTTCGATAATGGCGGCAACAACATCAAAAGTTTTTAGCATGTGAATCATCGTTCTGTACGAAAGAAACGCCTATTATCACCGCCCTGGTACTCTGCAAACAACCCTGAATCCGCTGGAGAAACTTCGTGCTTGATCGTTATCTGCATCCGCGTTTGAAACCTGCCCTCAACGCCACCGCCGCTCTGCTGGATCGTCCAGCCGTTTCTCCCGACGGTCTGACCCTGCTTGGCTTTGCAATTGGCGTACTGGCGCTGCCGTTTTTAGCCCTGGGCTGGTATCAGGCGGCGCTGGCGGCGATAGTGCTTAACCGCCTGCTGGACGGCCTCGACGGCGCACTGGCCCGGCGACGCGGATTGACCGATGCGGGCGGTTTTCTCGATATTTCCCTCGATTTTCTGTTTTACGCCCTGGTGCCGTTTGGCTTTATTCTGGCCGACCCGGCGAGCAACGCGCTGGCGGGCGGCTGGCTGCTGTTCGCGTTTATCGGTACCGGCAGCAGCTTTCTCGCCTTTGCCGCGCTGGCGACAAAGCATCAGATCGCCAATCCGGGCTACGCCCACAAATCGTTTTACTATCTTGGCGGATTGACGGAAGGGACGGAAACCATCGCGCTGTTTGTGCTGAGCTGTCTGTTCCCGGCATGGTTTGCCTGGCTGGCGTGGATTTTTGGCGCGCTGTGCTGGCTGACGACCTTTACGCGGGTGTGGAGCGGATACCTGACCCTGAAACAGGTAAAAGAGTGATGAGCAGGTTTTATGCCGGGCGGCGGCTGACGCCTTGCCCGGCCTACGGGTTCGAAGCCGTCTGCGGGCCGGTAGCCCGGACAGATGCGCCGCACCGCCTCCGGGAAATTCACCCACTCTGCGCGATGCTCCCGGGGGCGGCGCTTAACGCGCCTTGCCCGGGCTACGGGTTCTGACGACCGTTACACAGGTGTCTGAGTCTAAAGGAAAATCAGCGCCAACAAGAAAATAACAGCGCTGGTGGTACGGCGAATCAGGAGTGAATTAGTTTGTAAGGCTGGCCAGAACCAGGCCAAAACCCACCCCAGCGCTGAGAATTAGTGTCAGGATCGCATTGCGCCATACGCGCCAGTGTTTGCCGAAAGTATCGGGATCGGATTTGTGTTTATGCCAGGTTTGCCATGCAACGGCGACAGTAGCCACGATGGGCAAACCCACCATAAATGTCAGAATAAGATTTTCGATATACTCGGTATTAATGGTCAATTTCATCGTCCTTTATCATTAACGTGCCGGGCAAATCCATCGCCCGGCATCAAAGCCGCGATATCACTCCGGCTTGCGATCGCCAGTCGCAATCGGATTTTTCGGATCGCTGCTCCACTCGTACCAGCCGCCGTCGTAGACCGAGACGTTGTTCCAGCCCATCGCCCTGGCGTACATAAACGTTTCTGAGGCGCGCCATCCGGTGCCGCAGTAAAAAGAGACCTGCTGGCTCGGCAGAATATTCCATGATTTCCACATCGCGGCGATATCATCAGCGCTACGCATGGTGCCGTCCGGATTATGGAAATCCTCCATATGGGTGGAATCGCTTCCGGCATGACCCCAGCGAGCCCCGGCAATTTCGCCCTTCGGCTTGATATAGCTGTAGCCGCTGGTGGTACCGATAAACTCCGGCCAGGAACGGATGCTGACCAGCGAAGCATCCTGACGATGCAGCAGGGCGCGAGCCTGCTCGGTATTGAGCATCAGCTGCGGCTGGCCCGGGATGGGGGCGCCAAAATCCGGTTCAGGTTTCTGTTCTGGCGGCGTTCCGCGCTCAACCGGCAGACCGGCATCGGACCAGGTCTTCCAGCCGCCGTCGAGCAGGCGCACATCCTTCACGCCGGCGTAGAGCATAATCTGCGCCACGCGGGCGGCGGCATACACGTCGCGACCGTACAAAATTACCGTGGTGTCATGGCGAATGCCGTGTTTTGCCAGCATCGCTTTTAGCTGCGCGTCGGACACTTTATTCCATAGCGGTTCGCTCTCCACCTCGTTAGTGTCGATATAACCGGCGCCCGGAATATGGCTCAGCAGATAAAACTTCGGCGCGCCCCAGGCGGCTTCAAAAACTTTCCATTCACCGGCAGGCGCGGCGGTAACCGGCTCGCCGCGCTGGAGGTCGTGCAGCCACTGCGGATATACCAGCTGTTCAAAATGCGGCAGCTTTTGCAGGCGACCTGCCTGGCTCAGGGCATCGCCGAGGGAGCTGAGATGAGTGAAACCAGCAGCCTGAAGGCGCGCCGCGACTTTCGCGTTGTCGTCGGCGTTGCCGTATAGCGCAATTGGCGTAGAGGTCTGCAGATTGTGCAGCTTAGCCCAGGCGCTCAGCTGTTCGTCGTTCATCGCGCCAAGCCAGCTGGCTGACAGGTTAAGCGCCTGCGGTTCATGACCCTGAGGCCCGTTAGCGCTTTGCGGCCAGCCGTTATAGAAAGCGCTGAGACGCGTATCAATAGCGACGCCGTTCTGCTGTTGCAGCGTGGAGAGCGTTAGCGTTGGCATGGATTCAGCGGCGGAGGTGGAAGCAGCAAGCCCCATCAGGAGGGCGAGTGCGGTCAATTGAGAAACACGTTTCATCGAAATGCCCGACAGTAGAAAATTGAGCGGCAATTCTCGGCGTTCTCAGCGGAAAAATCCTTGCGATAGCGCAGGCTTTCATTGCCACTGGCTCATATGTAAACAGCGCCCGCCGACGGGAGAGTCCTGGCGATCGTGCGTCACCAGCAGCGCCGGAATGGCCAGCCGCGCCAGTTCGTCGAATACCCAGCGGCGAAAATCGGCGCGCAGCTCAATGTCGAGGCGATTAAAGGGCTCATCAAGCAGCAGCGCCCGTGGTCGGGCCAGCAGGGCGCGCATCAGGCTGACCCGCGCCCGCTGGCCGCCGGAAAGGGTGGCCGGATCGCGGCTGTAGAAACCCTCCAGACCGGCGCGCTCCAGCGCCTGTTCTACCTGCGGTTTTCGCTGGGAACGCTGGACGTCAGCGGGCAGCGCCAGCCGCAGATTTTGTCCGACGCTGAAGTGGTCAAACAGCAGCGCGTCCTGGAACAGGATGCCGATACGCCGCCGCTCGGTGGGTAAACTGTCGCAGCGCTGGTTATCCAGCCACAGCTCCCCTGCGGCGCCGAAATCTTCCGCCAGCGCGCCCACCATCCAGGCGAACAACGTCGATTTTCCGCTGCCGGAGGGGCCCATCAACGTCAATATCTCGCCCGCTGCGACCGAAAAATCGACGTCGCGCAGCAGCGGCTGCCCGTTGAGTCTGAGAGTCAGGTTTTTGACGATCAACATTAGCGTAATCCTTGACGATAGCGGCCAATCGGCCAGGCCAGCAGAGCGGTGAGAGCAAAGAATACCGCCGGTAGCAGCAACTGCCACAGCGCCTGCGCGGCGAGGGTGGCGATATCGCCGCCGCTGCTCAGCGCCACGGCTTCGCTGGTCAGCGTTGGGATCCGCCCGCCTCCCAGCCATAACGTCGGTAGATATTGCGCAATGCTTACCGAAAAGCCCACCGCCAGCGCCGTCAGCAGCGGACGCGTCAGGGCAGGTAAGGTGACCAGCCAGAAGATACGCCCCTGATGCCAGCCGAGGGTTCGGGCAATCAGCTCCGCGCGCGGATCGGCCGCGCGACGCGCGGGATGCAGAATAAACAGCATCCATGGTACCACCCATAGCAGATGGCCCCATAAAACGGTAAGCCACTCGCCGTCCTGCCACGTATACAGCGCCAGCTGGTATTGCCCGTCCACCAGCGGCAGCGCCGGTAAAATTAGCGGCAGCCAGATCCAGCCGCCGAAGCGGGAAGGGCCAAGCTCCAGCCACAGCAGGCAAACGACCGCGCCGAGAAGCGCAGAGCAGAAACCGAGCCACAGACTGTTGCCGATGCTATCGCCGAGCGGAGCACGACTCTGCGCCGTCGCCGCCAGCAGCAGCGCGCAGAGCACGCCACACAGCGGCAGGAGAATCGCGAAGCTTTTCCCGACGAGCGCCCGCGGCTGCGGGCGGCGGATCCCCTGAACCGGTGGGATCCGCCGCCGCCAGACGCGCCAGGCTCCCCATGCCAGCAGCGCCATCATGACGAGCGTCAGCAGTAATACCAGGCTGGCAAGGGCCCCTTTGGCCTGCTGTTGTTCATCGCCCTGGCTCAACCATTGCCAGGCCAGCACCGCCAGCGTCGGCGGGTTGCCCGGCCCAATTACCAGCGCGACATCAACCGCCGAAAGGCTCCAGGCGGCGGTCGCCAGCAGCGCGATCGCCAGCGCTGGCAGCAGTGCAGGTAACACTAGCCACTTCAGGCACTGCCAGCGGCCATAGCCGAGGCTTTTTAATACTGTAGCCTGTCCCGCCAGCCGTTTCTCACCTAACAGGCCGTAAACCACCCACAACAGAAATGCGCTCTCTTTGACCGCCATCGTCAGACCCAGGCCAATGCCGTAGCGGTCAACTGGCGGAATGAAAAAGGGCAGCAGGCGAGAGAGCCAGCCGCCTTCAGCAAATAGCAGCAGGGCGGCGGTAGCGAAGGCGACATGGGGTACCGCCAGCAGCAGCGGCAGCCTGGCTGCCAGCCGGCGCCAACCGCTTGATGGCCAGAGTGCGGCAACAACCGAGAGCGTGATGATCAGCGCGCCGCCAACCGAGAGCAGGGTTGAGACGAGAGTCGCCGCCAGCGCCTGCCAGAACTGCGGATCGGCAACCAGCGACTGCCAAAGCGTCAGGCGCAGCGCCGGAAGCGTCATCAGAGAAACGGCCGGCAGCAGCGGGAGATAGATCAGCGCGACGGCGGCCCAGGCCAGCAGCCTTAGTGCGTGCCGTAGCGGCGCAGCCATTCCTGCTCCAGCGCTTCTACCCAGGCCGAGTGCGGTTCTCCCAGCATTGGCGGCAAATCCTGCGGCACAACGGCGTTGAAGGACTGGCGCTCATCTGCCGTTAACTTCGCCGGATCCAGCACGCTGGGGTCGCCCCACACCGCCGGGTCGGCCTTGCGCAGCTGCGCCTGCGGTGAGAGCAGGAAATTGGCGACAACTTTCGCCCCTGCCGTCGCGCGGGCGTTAACCGGGATCGCCACAAAGTGGACGTTGCCGAGCATCCCCTGGCTAAAACCGAAGCCGTAGCTGTCTTTCGGCAGCTCGCCGCTGGCCGCTTTTTGCTGCGCGTGCAGCGGGTTGAAGGTGATTGACAGCCTGAGGACACCGTTCGTCAGCATGGTATCCATACGGGCGGGCGAAGCCGGGAAGTCGCGGCCCTCGCGCCATAGCAGAGGGTGAAGCTGGTCAAGGTATTGCCACAGCGGCGCGGTCGCGGCGGCGAAGTTGGCCTCTTGCGGCGGCTGACGCAGGGCGTCAGGATTTGGGGTCAGCGTCAGCAGCAGCTGTTCGAGAAAGGCGGTACCGGTAAAATCCGGCGGCCGCGGATAGGTAACGCTACCGGGGTGCGCGGCGGCGAAAGCCAGCAGCGCCTGCGGATCGTTGGGCGCGTCGGGCGTTTGCGAACGGCGGGCGATAAAAGTGAGCTGCGCGCCGCCCCACGGCGACTCCGCCCCGTCGGTAGGAATGGAGAAATCTTCGCGCACCGACTTTTGCGTATCGACAAAGCGCCAGTTGGGCAGGGTTTCCGCCCACTGGGTTTGCAGCAGATTTGCGCTTTTCAGGGTGTGGAAATTCTCGCCGTTAACCCACAGCAGGTCGATAGAACCGCCTGAACTGCGCCCGGCGCGGGCTTCGCTTTGAATGCGCTTTACCGCGTCGGCGGCATCGGCAATATGCACGATGCGCAGGTCGATGGCATAGTCGCGCTTCACCTCTTCGCTGACCCAGTCGAGATAGCGGTTAACCGCCGGATCGCCGCCCCAGGCGTTAAACCACACCGTCTGGCCGCGAGCCTCTTGTTGCATGGATTGCCAGTTGGCGCTGGCGGACAGCGGAGAAAGCAACAGCAAAGCGAAGACCAACAAACTACGCATAACCACTCCTTATGGTTTCGAATCGGTGGGAAGCTGGCATAACCCCTGGGCGGGGATCGCCATCGCCGAATTAAAGCGCGCTGACAGGTTTTGTAACCCGATCAGCGCCGTGAGTTCGGTCAGCGCTTGAGCATCAAACTGTCCCGCCAGCTTATCGCGCAGCGCGTCGTCGACGGCCGGAGGCGTCATGCTGGCCGCTTCGGCATACTCCAGCGCCAGCCGCTCGCGTTCGCTGAATAGCGCGCTATCTCGCCATCCGGCTACAGCCAGGAGTTTATCGCTGCCGCCGCTGCGCTCCGCCAGCTTCATGCTGGTGATATCAATACAAAACTCGCACAAACACAGCTGCGCGATGCGGGCGCTGACCAGCGAACGCAGCACCGGCTCGAGGGGCGAGCGTTTGCGTTCCAGATAACCGACGAACATCGACACCAGATAAAAGACCAGCGGAATGCGGCCCCACCAGCGAATAGGGCTCAGCACCTCGCCGTAGTGGCGGCGATGCAGCCAGGCCTGCGGGCGCAGAATCAGGGGAATTGACTTCAGGGGGGGTAAGCTCATCGTGAACGCCTCTTTTGTTGTTCAAGATAGAGTGCTTTCGCGACGACCACCAGGATCGCCAGCGCAAACAGGATCGATAAACCGGTTACCAGCCAGAATGTACCGCCCGTCAGCAGGCTGCCGGTCCACGAGTAGACTATCGTGGCGGGCAACTGGCCCAGACCGGTAGCCAGCATAAAATGGCGAAAGCGTATTGAGGTCAGTCCGGCTGCGTAACTTACCGGATCAAAAGGTACAAAGGGCAGCAGGCGGCAAACCAGGATGGTGTGTTTACCGTAGCGGGTAAAAAAGCCATCCATACTCTGCAATACGCTTTTGCCGGTCAGCTTTTCCACCGCTTCGCGGCCAAATACTCTGGCGATGAAAAAACACAGCGCCGCCCCGGCCATGGCGCTCACCCACGATAGCGCGCCGCCCCAGAAGGCGCCGAACAGGGAAGCGTTAGCGAAGGTGATGAGAAAAGCGGGAAGCGGGGCGATAATCGCCTGCAGAATCATCAGCGCAAAGGAGACCAGGGCCGCCTGCGGCCCCCAGGAGTCAATAAACTGCTCAATAGCCAGCTGATCGAGCGTGGCAAAGGCGGCGAGGCTGCGCTGCATAAACCCATTAACGCCGGGGATCAGCCACCATGCCAGCAGCCCCGCCAGCAGCGTAGCGCCAATGATTATCCGGTAGATCGCCTGGCTATTTTTCATCGTTGATTCGCCACCGTTGCGTGTCGATCCGCCGATAGCGGGCATATCTTTTGGCTGCCTGAATCAGGACAAATAACACCAGCCCGGCAAGCGTTAGCTTTAGCACAAAAAGGGAAGTGATACCGTCGCGGATAAGTTCGCTGGCCATCAGCGTATAAATAAATATGCCGGGCAAGGTGGTTATGGCGGAAATAAAGGTAAACGACCAGAATGAAATAGCCGTGAGGCCATAGGCGTAATTCTGGATATTATAGGGAAACAGCGGGACTAACCGGGTCAGAATTAAAAAATCGCAGCCGCTACGCTCAATGCCTCTTTCAATTGCCTGGAATATCGCCGTCTCTCCGAAGTATTTAAGCAGCAGCTCGCGGCCCAGCCAACGGGCGAGCAGGAACGACAGGGAGGAGGCGACCGTCGCCGCCAGCAGCGATAGCAAGGTTCCCGTCAGCGGGCCAAAAAGTACACCGCCGGCAATGACCAGCGCACTGCCCGGAATCAAAAACAGGGTAGCGATAATAAACAGCAAGATATAGAGCGCATACCCGAAGCCACCGCTTTGGCGGATCATTTCGCGCAGATGGTGGAAATGAGTGACCAGCTCGGCAAAACCCGACTGCTGGATAATACAGGCGAAAATGCTCAGGATGACCACAACAGAAAGCAGCTTATACTCTGCTTTATGACGGCTTCTTTTGCATTGGGTTCTCCTGTCTTACGCGGGCGGTCAAAAGTGCGCGCGACAGTATAATAGTTTGCCGGCGTTCACAATCTATTACGGCGGCTTTTTTGATATGGCTCAGGCTCTCCGGGCGGGAGAGCCTGACAGAGGGCATCATCAGACTTTAAAGGTGGCCCATACCGGGGCATGGTCGGAGGGTTTTTCCATGCCGCGAATTTCGTAGTCGATGCCGGTCTCGATACAGCGCTGCGCCAGCGGGTGGCTGGCCAGCAGCAGGTCGATACGCAGCCCGCGGTTATCGTCAAAGCCCTTAGAGCGATAGTCGAACCATGAGAAATGTTCGTTGTCCTGCGGGTTCGCATGGCGGTACGTATCCACCAGGCCCCAGCCCAGCAGGCGCTCCATCCATTCGCGCTCTTCCGGCAGGAATGAACATTTGCCAGTACGCAGCCAGCGCTTGCGATTCTCTTCGCCGATGCCGATATCAAGATCGGTAGGGCTGATGTTCATATCGCCCATAATCAGCACCGGATTCTCTTTATTCAGTTCGGTATCAAGGTAGTTCTGCAGATTCTGATAAAAGGCCGCTTTCGCCGGGAATTTGGTTTCATGATCCCGGCTTTCGCCCTGCGGGAAATAGCCGTTGATTACCGTCACGTTGCCAAACGGGGACGGGATTTCCGCCATGATAATGCGGCGCTGGGCCTCTTCACCATCGTTGGGGAAGCCGCGGCGCACCGAGATCGGCGTCTCTTTGGTCAGCAGCGCGACGCCGTAATGGCCTTTCTGTCCGTGATAAAAGACGTTATAGCCTAGCTTCGCGACCTCTTCGAGGGGAAACATATCATCGTGAACCTTGGTTTCCTGGAGGCCGATGACGTCGGGCTGGTGTTTATCGATGATGGCGGCCAGCTGATGCGGGCGGGCACGCAGGCCGTTGATATTAAAAGAGACAAATTTCATAGTCGCTGCCACTGTGCAAGGTGAATAGTGCAGGGATGGTAGCAGAAATTCGCCGGGCTGGCTGCGCAAAGGCGCTTTATTCTGCCGATTGCAGCGGTTGGTCGCCTGTTTGCACAAAGTGTGCACCATTCTGGAACGCGCTGCGCCAAAAAAGGGCGATTATTGCCGATAAATTTCGTCAAGGATCACAATTACAGAATTATATCTTACCCCTGCATAATCTTTCTTTTTATTCCACTGCCAAAGCCTCTTTTAGTATTTTTATTCACTTTTTATGCATTTTATGTGAATAGCGGTCTTTCGTAACTTGTTGATATTTCGTTGACGACCTCGATTTATGCATTTTTACCTCTGGCTGGCACGAACCGTGCAATCTACATTTACAGCGTAATAACCATATTCATTAACATTATTTAAACTTTTTGTTTACCGGAAGAGGTCGATATGTCTCAGTCAATTACGCGTAGCAACTTTGATGAATGGATGATGCCTGTATACGCGCCAGCGGCTTTTATTCCGGTACGCGGCGAAGGGTCACGCCTGTGGGATCAGCAGGGGAAGGAGTATATCGATTTTGCCGGCGGCATTGCGGTTAATGCCCTCGGCCATGCGCACCCGCAGCTGGTTAAGGCGCTGACCGAACAGGCGGAGAAATTCTGGCATACCGGCAACGGCTATACCAATGAGCCGGTACTACGTCTGGCTAAGCAGCTCATTGACGCCACTTTTGCCGACCGGGTCTTTTTCTGTAACTCGGGGGCTGAAGCCAACGAAGCGGCGCTAAAACTGGCGCGCAAATATGCCCACGATCGTTTCGGCAGTGAGAAAAGCGGCATCGTGGCATTCAAGAATGCCTTCCATGGCCGCACGCTGTTTACCGTTTCTGCGGGCGGTCAGCCGGCCTATTCACAGGATTTTGCGCCGCTGCCGCCGCAGATTCAGCACGCTATCTTTAACGACCTCGACTCGGCAAAGGCGCTGATCGACGACAATACCTGCGCGGTGATCGTTGAACCGATGCAGGGGGAAGGCGGCGTCGTACCAGCGGATGTGGAATTCCTGCGCGGCCTGCGTGAGCTGTGCGATGCGCACAATGCGCTGCTGATTTTCGATGAAGTCCAGACCGGCGTCGGCCGTACCGGGGAGCTGTACGCCTATATGCACTATGGCGTGACGCCGGACGTGCTTTCCACCGCGAAAGCGCTGGGCGGCGGTTTCCCGATCGGCGCGCTGCTGGCAACGGAACGCTGCGCCAGCGTAATGACCGTGGGTACTCATGGCACCACCTACGGCGGCAACCCGCTGGCCTGCGCGGTGGCGGGGGAAGTCTTTGCCATCGTCAACACGCGTGAGGTTCTCAACGGCGTTAAGCAGCGCCATCAGTGGTTTAGCGAACGGCTCAACGCCATCAACGCCCGGTACGGCCTGTTTAAAGAGGTTCGCGGTCTGGGGCTGCTTATTGGCTGCGTGCTGAAAGATGAATATGCCGGCAAGGCGAAAAACATCAGCAACCTGGCGGCGGAGGACGGGCTAATGATGCTGATTGCCGGCGCCAACGTGTTGCGCTTCGCACCGGCACTGATTATCAGCGAAGACGAAGTCAATAGCGGCCTGGATCGCTTCGAGCTGGCCTGCAAACGCTTTCTCTCGGGGGTCTCATCATGATGGTGATCCGTCCAGTCGAAAAAGGTGACCTGCCGGGGTTAATGACGCTGGCAGGCGAAACCGGCGGCGGCCTGACATCGCTGCCGGCCGATGAGGCCACGCTGGCCGCGCGCATTGAACGTTCACAGATGACCTGGCGCGGCGAGCTGCCGAAAAGCGAACAGGGGTATGTATTCGTTCTGGAGGATTGCACCAGCGGCGCGGTGGCGGGAATTTGCGCCATTGAGGTGGCCGTAGGGCTTAACGACCCCTGGTACAACTATCGCGTTGGTACGCAGGTCCACGCATCGAAAGAGCTAAACGTCTATAACGCCCTGCCGACGCTGTTTCTCAGTAACGACCATACCGGCAGCAGCGAACTGTGTACCCTGTTCCTTGATCCAAAATGGCGAAAAGAGGGCAACGGCTATCTGCTGTCGAAGTCGCGTTTTCTGTTTATGGCCGCCTTTCGTGAACGCTTCAACGATAAGGTCGTGGCGGAAATGCGCGGCGTAATTGATGAGCACGGCTACTCGCCATTCTGGGAGAGCCTCGGGAAACGCTTCTTCGCGATGGAGTTTTCCCGCGCCGACTATCTGTGCGGCACCGGGCAAAAAGCGTTTATCGCCGCGCTGATGCCGAAGCACCCGCTGTATATCGACTTCTTAAGCGATGAAGCGCGGGCGGTTATCGGCGAGGTTCATCCGCAAACCGCCCCGGCCCGCGCGGTGCTGGAAAAAGAGGGATTCCGCTATCTCAACTACGTCGATATTTTCGACGGCGGTCCGACGCTGGAATGCGAAATTGACAGGGTGCGGGCCATCCGCAAAAGTCGGCTGGTTACCGTCGTTGAAGGCGAACCCGAGGCGGGAGAGTGGCCGCCATGCCTGATCGCCAATGAACAGTACCATCACTTTCGCGCCATGCTCGTTCACGCGGACCCGGATAGCGACCGCCTGGTGCTAAGCGCGCGTGAGCTGGATGCCCTGAAATGCCATTCCGGTGAACAAATTCGCCTGGTTCGCCTGTGCCCTGAGGAGAAAAAATCATGAGTTTATGGATCAATGGCGACTGGCAAAGCGGTCGCGGCCCGGCCCGACAAAAACATAACCCGGTAAGCCAGGCGCTACTGTGGCAGGGACAGGATGCCGATGCTGAGCAGGTTGCGCTGGCGGTCAGCGCGGCGCGGCGGGCATTCCCCGCGTGGGCGCGCCAGCCGTTTGCCGCCCGCAAAGCGATAGCAGAAAAGTTTGCTGCTTTACTTGACGCGAACAAAGCTGAATTAACCGCCATTATTGCTCAGGAGACCGGCAAACCGCGCTGGGAAGCGGCGACGGAAATCACCGCGATGATCAACAAAATCGCGATTTCAGTAAACGCTTACCATAGTCGTACGGGGGAAGCGCAAACCGCACTGGCCGACGGCGCAGCCACTCTGCGTCACCGGCCGCACGGCGTACTGGCGGTGTTTGGTCCCTACAATTTTCCCGGACATTTACCAAACGGACATATTGTTCCGGCGCTGCTGGCGGGCAATACCGTGGTGTTCAAACCCAGCGAGCTGACCCCACAGAGCGGCGAAGCGGTGGTAAGGCTTTGGGCAGAAGCCGGCCTGCCGCCCGGGGTGCTTAACCTGCTTCAGGGCGGTCGCGAGACCGGCGAAGCGCTGAGCGGTCAGTCAGATATCGACGGTCTGCTGTTTACCGGCAGCTCTGCCACCGGCTTTCAGCTCCATCGCCAGCTTGCCGGCCAGCCGGAAAAAATACTCGCTCTTGAGATGGGCGGCAACAATCCGCTGATCGTCGATGAGCCGCAAGATATCGATGCCGCCGTTCATCTCACCATTCAGTCGGCATTTATTACTGCAGGCCAGCGCTGTACCTGCGCGCGTCGGCTGTTGGTGAAGCGCGGTGAGGCTGGCGATGCGTTTCTTCGTCGTCTGGTGACAGTGTCACAAAAATTGATCCCTGACGCCTGGGATGCAGAGCCGCAGCCTTTCCTCGGGGGACTGATTTCAGCACAGGCGGCGCAGAAAGTGCATCAGGCCTGGCTGACACACGTCTCCAACGGCGGCCAAACGCTGCTGGAGCCGCGTCTGCTACAGGCCGAAACGTCGCTGCTGACGCCGGGTATTATCGACATGAGCGAGGTCGCGCAGGTGGCCGATGAAGAGGTTTTTGGCCCACTGCTCTGCGTCTGGCGTTACGACCATTTCGATGAGGCGATTGCGCTTGCTAACTCGACCCGCTTCGGGCTTTCCTGCGGGCTGATCTCCGCTGAACGCGAGAAGTTCGACCAGCTGCTGCTGGAGGCGCGCGCCGGTATCGTGAACTGGAATAAACCGCTCACCGGCGCCGCCAGCACCGCGCCGTTTGGCGGGACCGGTGCTTCCGGTAACCATCGGCCGGGGGCCTGGTACGCCGCGGATTATTGCGCCTGGCCGATGGCCAGCCTGGAATCGCCGGAGCTGTCGCTCCCGGTCGCGCTCAGCCCGGGTCTGGATTTTGGCCAGGAGAGCTCACAATGAACGCCTGGGAAGTGAACTTTGACGGGCTGCCGGGCCTGACCCATCACTATGCGGGATTATCTTTCGGCAACGAGGCTTCGACCAAACACCGCTATCGGGTGTCAAATCCGCAGCTGGCGGCAAAGCAGGGGCTGAAAAAAATGAAAGCCCTGGCGGATGCGGGCTATCCGCAGGGGATCATCCCGCCGCAGGAGCGGCCAAACATCCCCCTGTTGCGCCAGATTGGCTTTAGCGGTAGCGATGAGCAGGTGCTGGAAAAAGCGTCGCGTCAGGCGCCCGAGCTCCTCTCGGCGGCCAGTTCAGCCTCATCAATGTGGGTGGCCAACGCCGCTACGGTCTCGCCATCAGCGGATTCGCTGGACGGCCGGGTGCATCTGACCGTCGCCAACCTCAATGATAAATTCCACCGCGCCAGCGAAGCGCCTACCACCGAGGCTTTGCTGAAGGCGATTTTCCCCGATGAGCAGCGGTTTGCCGTACACGGCGCGCTGCCCCAGGCCTCGCTGTTCGGTGATGAAGGGGCGGCAAACCATAACCGTCTCGGCGGCGACTACGGCGCCCCTGGCGTGCAGCTGTTTATTTACGGTCGTCAGCAGGGTGGGGAAGAGAGCCCGCAGCGCTACCCGGCGCGGCAGACGCTGGAGGCCAGCCAGGCCGTTGCCCGCCTCAACCTGGTCAACCCCCGGCAAGTGATTTTCGCCCGTCAAAACCCGGCGGTGATTGATAAGGGCGTATTTCATAACGATGTGATTGCGGTAAGCAATCAGCAGGTGCTGTTTTGTCATGAGCAGGCGTTTGTCGATCAGCCGCAGCTCCTGCAGCAACTGACGGAGCGGGTTGCTGGTTTTACGCCGCTTGTGGTGCCGACGGGTCAGGTATCGGTAGAAGAGGCGGTGGCGACCTATCTGTTCAACAGCCAGCTGCTGAGCAAACGCGAGGGCGGAATGCGGCTGATTCTGCCGCTGGAAGCGCAGGAGCATCCGGGCGTCTGGCGTTATCTGAACCGACTGGTGGAGGGCGATAACCCGATTGATGAGCTTCAGGTTTACGACCTGCGCGAGAGCATGGCCAACGGCGGCGGCCCGGCCTGCCTGCGTCTTCGGGTGGTGCTGACTGAGAACGAGCGACGAGCGGTGAATCCGGCGGTCATGATCGACGACGCGCTGTTCGCCACTTTGAATGATTGGGTAGACCGCTACTATCGCGATCGCCTGACCCAGGCCGACCTTGCGGATCCGCAGCTGCTGCGCGAAGGTCGCGAAGCGCTCGACCGCCTGACGCAAATCCTGCGCCTCGGCTCCGTATATCCGTTTCAGCAATAAGGAGATGTCGTGGACGACTTTCTGGCATTAACGCTGGCTGGGCGTTTGCCCCACCATTTTCATGGCCAAACGGCGCACTTCCGCTGGCACTGGATTGACTGCGGTATACTGCAGCTCATTCCCCATGAGCCCTGCGAGCGCTCGCTGGTATTGTCCGCCGGGATCCACGGTAACGAAACCGCGCCGGTCGAAATCACGGATTTACTGCTGCGTCAGTTGTTCAGCGGGGAGTTGCCGTTACGCTGGCGGTTGCTGGTGGTCTTCGGCAATCCTTCGGCGCTGAGGGCCAATAAACGCTATCTGCACAGCGATATTAATCGGATGTTTGGTGAGCGCTGGCGGGCTTTCAGCGTCAGCGATGAAACCGCTCGCGCCCGGCAACTGGAGCATGCGCTGGCGCGCTTTTATGCGCCGGGTAGCGGTGAGCGCTGGCACCTGGATTTACATACCGCTATTCGCGGATCGCTGCATACGCGCTTTGGCGTCCTGCCAGCGCGCGATAAGCCGTGGGATGAAGCATTCCTGGGCTGGTTGGGGTCGGCTGGCCTGGAAGCGCTGGTCTTTCATCAGCAGCCGGGCGGCACCTTTACCCATTTCAGTAGCGAACGTTTCGGCGCACTCTCCTGCACGCTGGAACTGGGAAAAGCGCTTCCTTTTGGCGACAACGATCTCAGCCTGTTTGCCGCGACGCAGCGCGCGCTGGCGCGTCTGCTGGCCGGCGAGAGGGCGTTGGCTGCCGGTGATTCGCCGCTGCGCTACAGAGTGGTGCAGCAAATTACCCGCAGCAGCGACAAATTTCAGCTGCATATGTCGGCGCAGACGCTAAACTTCACCCCCTTTTCTGCCGGGACGCTGCTGGCTGAAGATGGCGAAACCCGCTATGTCGCGGCTAAGGAGCCAGAATATGTGCTGTTTCCCAACCCCGACGTAGCTTTTGGCCAGCGAGCCGGGCTGATGCTCGAACGCTTCTGAATATGCTGTCGCCCCGGTGGGCGATGGCATTTATTTTGCCGGCTGTTTTTTCCTTTAGATCTTAATTTTTTGTGCGCTATCGGCTGATTGCGGATTATTCCTGGATAAATGCTTTGTTTTTAATCTGCGCTGGTTTATAGTCTTCTTAATTTCTCGATAAAACAGCCTGTTAATTATTTTTTCTTGCAATTATCTCCCCATAATCCTTATTTTCTCCATAATTGCTCAGAAACTGTTTTTTATACTTTCAATGTTTTACGCTTGCTCTGACTAATTGACGATAAACGTCGTAAAGTTAATCTCGTCAACACGGCAACGCGCCGTAAGAATAACGCAAAGTAAGGATTGAACGATGAAAAAGATTACAGCTCTGTTTGTTGCCTCTACTCTGGCTCTTGGCGCGGCTAACCTGGCTCACGCGGCTGATACTACGGCAACCTCAGGCGAGACCGCGCCGATGATGCATCATAAGCGCGGTCCGGCGGGCCCACATGAAATGATGTTTAAAGGTCTGAACCTGACCGACGCGCAGAAAACGCAAATTCGCGACATCATGAAGAGCCAGCGCGACAATATGAAGCGTCCGTCCCTGGATGAGCGCCGCGCGATGCATGAACTGGTTGCCAGCGATACCTTCGATAAGGCAAAAGCGGAAGCGCAGATTGATAAAATGGAAGCCCAGCATAAAGAAATGGCGCTGGCTCGACTGGAAACTCAGAACAAGATTTACAACATTCTGACCCCGGAACAGAAAAAACAGTTCAATGCTAATTTTGAGAAGCATCTGACAGATCGTAAAGCGCCGGAAGGTAAAATGCCTGCACCAGCTGAATAATTCAGCGCGCTGACTTAAGACCGCCGGTCTTGCCCAATAATGCCAACAGGCTTTGGGCAGGGCCGGCGGTTTTTTTATCTGCGGCGGGGCAACGGCAAAACGCCGGTGAAACCTGATTTACCCGACAGGGGCGAATATGCGAGGATGAGGCTTCAACCGTTATCATGGGCGCAGTCACCCTGACTCTGCTGCCCGCTATCGCTTCGGATTTTGCATATGGAAATGTATATCGGCCTCGCCGTCCTCGTTGTCGTCCTCGTCTGGGTTATCATGACCTATAACCGCTTTATCTCCCTGCGTCGTTTCAAAGACGAGGCCTGGAGCGGTGTCGCTGTGCAGCTTAAGCGCCGCCACGATCTGGCGCCCAATCTACTGAGTCTGGTGAAACGCTATGCGCTGCACGAAAAGGAATTGCTGGAAGAACTGGGCCGCCAGCGTAGCGTACTGGTCGGCAGCACCAAACAGATAGCCGACAGCGAACGCCACTATTCCGCTACGCTGGGACGTATTTTCGCGCTCGGCGAAGCCTGGCCGGAACTCAAAGCCAGCGACAACTTCCTCTCATTACAGCAATCGCTTAATGAAATAGAAGAGCAGCTGCAGATGGCTCGCCGCTACTTCAACGGTACGGTGCGCGATTTGAATATTCTGGTCGAGTCTTTCCCCAGCCTGCTGCTGGCGCGACTATTTAAATTTAAAGCAGAAGCTTTCTTTGAACTGGACTCACCGGAAGAAGCTCAATCTCCACGGATGGAGTGATTAAATGCTCTGTATAACTCTGCGGGTAGTGCGCGCGTTCGTATTGTTGTTGCTGTTGCCTGCCAGCGCAGCATTCTCCGCAAACAACCCGATTATTATTAAAGATGCTTCTCAACTCCCCGCTGGCGCTATCCTGGCGTATGAACATATCCTCTCTTTTGATTCCCGGGCGCGCTTTAGCCCGAACGGCAGCATGGCGATTGAGGAGAATATCAAGGTACTTGCCCTGGGGAAGGAGATTCGGCGAGGGATTTTGCGCACGCTTCCCCTCACGTGGAACCGCCAGGATGGCAAAATCTTCCGTGTTGACTATACGATCGAATCGGTGTCGCGCGATGGCATCTCTGAGCCATTTAGCCTTGATGAGGCAGCAAAAAGCCTGACGGTACGTATCGGCAGCGGCGAAAAGATATTAAAACCAGGGATCTATCACTATCGGATTCGCTATCAAATCAGCAACCATTTCAGCCGATTTCCCCTGTGGGATGAACTGTACTGGAACGTGACGGGCAATGACTGGGCCTGGCCAATTAGCAAGGCCAGCTTTAGCCTGACGCTACCGGATAGCGCCGCAAATCTCAACGCTGACGCCAAAGATGCCAGGCTGCGCTCAATTGATGTTTATACCGGGATCGCTGGCGCCAAAGAGCACAACGCAACGATTCTGCCCGACGGTAGCGTGCGCACTCTGCGTCCGCTGGCAAAGGGGGAGGGGCTGACGGTTGTTTATACCTGGCCGCGGGAGATACTTGCCCGCGCTCCGGCGCCGGAGGCCGCTTCGCCGCTGGTGCATTTACTTTTCCCCAACCTGAAAACCTGGGTGATATGGCTGCCGCTGCTGTTCATGCTCGTTTATTATCTGCTCTGGTGGCGGAAGAACGTCACCCAGGCCGGGTTGAGAATGCCGCCTGTTGTGCCGCTCTTTTCGCTGCCTGCCTCCATGTCGCCAGGCCACCTGCGTTTTATTACCCGGCGTAAATATGACGATGTGGCTTTTAGCAGCGATTTATTAGCGCTGGTCGCGAAACGCGGGATGACGCTGACGAGCGACAAAAATCCATCCCGCAGCCCGTGGCGATTAAATTCCGGCATCAAACAACGGCTGACCCGCCTCCCCGTTGAGGGAAACAGACGGTTAAACAGAGACGATCTCCAGCTATTAAGCACCCTATTTAAAGGCAAACAGAAAAATATCGATCTCAGTAAGGCCCATCAGCGGTCAGTGCAGAGTGCGCGTAAACGTCAGGAGACGCGTTGTGAAGAACAGCGGGCTAAACTCTTTCGTAAATGGGGGCAACCGCTGCGGCGCTGCATCTACATTGCGCTGCTTGTTCCGGTAGCGTGCGGTCTTTGGGTTAATGCGGAGGCCGCGCTGCTGACGATACCGGCCGCAGTTTTTATGCTGATCGGCGGTTCGCTGCTGGCTTTTTTCTTGCGGTTTCTTTGTCATCCTCGGGAGATGTGGCGCGACTGGGGCCCCGCCCCGGTACTGTTTTGTGCCTCTTTTGGTATTTTAGCGATGCTCGGCGGAAGCAATTTTCTGTTGGGAATGTTGCCCATAACCCAACTTCCCGCCGGATATATTGGCGCGCTGCTGATGGCGTTCGCCCTGTGCGTTTTTGTTGGCTGGAAAACGCCTCGTTATACGCAGCGCGGGTTGGATGAGCTGGCCGTCGCCAAAGGACTGAAGCTGTATCTTGGCACCGCTGAAAAGAACCGCTATCAGATTATTTACCCGCCTGCGCAGATGATCTCCCATTTTGAAGAACTACTGCCCGTAGCGTTGGCGCTTGGCGTGGGGAAAACCTGGGCGAACACCTTTGCCCACTATCTGAGTAGTACTGGCGCTCTGTCGGAAGCGTTTGCCGGTGCTGGCTGGGAAAGCGTGCATCATTTCAGCGAGTCCTGTCGAACCTCCTCTATATCCTCGCCGACCAGCGGTTCAGGGGGCGGTTCATCATCGGGTTCAGGCTATAGCGGTTCCGGCTCTTCCGGTGGCGGTTCATCCGGCGGCGGCTCAGGCGGAGGCGGCGGCGGAGGCTGGTAATTAAGGGAGACGCCCCGATAACCTACTGCGGGATCTGATGCTGGCATCGTGCGTTTCCCGGCAGGTCTTACCGGACTGACGGGAAACGCGTATGGCAGCAGTTTTTAAACCGGGCAAGGCCATATCACCACGGAATGCGATATGAGCTGTTCGTCAGGACAGGCATGGCCCACGGTCAGTTTTACAGCGGATGCAGCTTATAGCGGCCGCTAAGCAGCGGTTTACACAGTATTTTATAACCATCATGGTCAAATTTTGCCGCCAGACGCGTGAGCGATGAGGCCTGCGACAGGGATTCTACGGCGCCCAGCCATAGCCAGTTTTGAATAATATGGTACTGCGTCATATCCTCGCTGCGCTCTTCCAGCGCGATCGCCCCGGCCCATGGCCAGCATACCAGCTGCATTTTTTGCATATTTTCCACCAAACGCTGCTGGTGCGCTTCAACGCTCTCCTTCCCGCAGCAGGCTCCTGCGCAGCGGCCCAGCGCCGAACGAAAGCAGGCGCGCCCGCGGTTGAGCGGCTCGAGTCCCATTAATCCATAACAAAGGCGATGCTCGTCGGCAATTTTTTGCAGCGCCTGCAGCGCGGCGCGGCGATTGGCAAAAAGGCCATAGAGATCGCTTTGTCGCGAGAAATCCAGCTCGCTGGCGTAAACCACCTGCGGTCGGGCGTCAGCCAGGCGCAATGAGCACAGCTGCCGGTTTTGCCGCAGACGTTTATTAAACAGAGGCTGCTGTTCCTTAATGAGCTGCGCTTCTAACAGGAGTGCGCCGAGCTCGCCCGCCGTCCGTTGCCAGGTGATGCGTCGTGACTGGCGCAGCATAGCCGCTTCGTCGGGGGTGCGCAGATGCGACAATACCCGGCTGCGGATATTAACGCTTTTGCCGATATAGAGCGGCAGGGTATCGCTTTCGCCGTGAAACAGATATACCCCCGGCTGCCTGGGCAGAGCCTCAAGCCACGGACGCAGATGTTCGGGATACTCATAGATTGCCGCCGCTTCAAATTCGAGACGCGGGGCGGATTGCCTTCTTGCCACTATTGCTCCTGGTGCTGTTTATTTATCCAGTATAGCAGGGGAAGAGCGGAGCGAAAAGGACAATAAATCACCCCAACCTGAGTCGGGGCGAGGGAAAGAGGGGTTATTTTTTCCAGAAATCGTCGAAGACGGTGATTGGCGGGCGGCGTTTGTGCTCGGTTTTCAGATACCAGCCTTCGATCGTTTTAGCGACTTTCTCGTCCAGCGTTTTACCTTCCAGATAGTCGTCGATGTTCTCGTAGGTCACGCCCAGCGCCACTTCGTCCGGCAGGGAGGGGCGGTCGTCCTCAAGATCGGCAGTCGGCAGTTTTTTATACAGGTGCTCCGGACACCCCAGATGGGCCAAAAGCTGTTTGCCCTGACGTTTGTTGAGGCGGAAAAGAGGGTTGATGTCCGTGCCGCCGTCGCCGTATTTAGTGAAAAAACCAGTAATAGCCTCCGCCGCATGATCGGTACCTACCACCACGCCGTGGGTCATCCCGGCGATGCTGTACTGCGCTTTCATGCGTTCGCGGGCTTTTTCGTTGCCGCGAACAAAGTCGCTAAGCTCAATGCCGGCTTCGCGCAGCGCCTGTTCACTGGCCAGCACAGCACCCTTAATATTGACCGTTAATACACGGTCCGGCTGAATAAAAGCGATGGCGTCCTGACAGTCCTGCTCGTCTGCCTGCACGCCGTACGGCAAGCGAACGGCGATAAACTGCAGGCTGTCGTCACCGGTTTCGGCGCGTAGCTCATTGATTGCCTGCTGGCAGAGCTTACCGGCAAGCGTGGAGTCCTGGCCGCCGCTGATGCCGAGGACCAGCGATTTAATAAAAGGGTATTTCTGCAGATAGGACTTCAAAAAGTCTACGCTGCAGCGTATTTCGGCTTCGACATCGATCTGGGGTTTAGCGCCCAGCGCCTGAATAATCTCTTGTTGTAGCGTCATCGCGCCCTCCGGAAAGTGAATCTGTATGGCAATCAGCAGAGGTTTAACCTACCTCTTTGACGGTAAAACGACAAGGATCACAATTTTGAGTGTAGCAAAAGCAGGCAACCTCAACGGAACGGGCTTTATTATTGGAAAGATCTTAATTTCGCTTCATTTCCACCTTCGGCTTGAAAAATAACGATATTTATTCCAGGCTTATTTACACGCCAAAAAAAAGAGGATGGAATATGAACAAGCATTTTGCAGGATTTCTGGGCGCAGCAGCTGTATTAACCATGCTGGCAGGGTGTACGGCCTATGACCGTACTAAAGATCAGTTCACCCAACCGGTGGTTAAAGACGTTAAAAAAGGCATGACCCGCGCGCAGGTTGCGCAAATTGCTGGTAAACCTTCATCAGAAGTGACGATGATCCACGCACGCGGTACCTGTCAGACATACATCCTGGGTCAACGCGATGGTAAAATTGAAACCTACTTCGTCGCGCTGGATGAAACCGGCCGTGTGATGAATTCTGGTTATCAGACCTGCGCTGAATACGATACCGACCCGCGCAACAGTAAGTAACATCCCGCCATAGTGCTGATTCCTACGAAAGCCCGACCATTGGTCGGGCTTTTTTATGAGCGCTGATGCTTATTTAATTGCGCGAATTATTTGAGGGAAATGTGAGGGCAGTCAAAACGCGAGGTCAATGAGAGACAATTCTGTTCAAGGAGGAATTATCCTGCCGATGAACGATGCCGTATACTCAATGCATAAACAATACTAATTCAAAGAAACATCTCTTACCGCCTCTCCGGCATCAACGATGCGCTCAGGAGACCCGGTCACACAAATTGAGGAAGCGTTCATGGAAAAGAAACATATCTACCTGTTCTGTTCTGCTGGGATGTCTACATCACTGCTGGTCTCGAAAATGCGTGCTCAGGCCGAGAAGTATGAAGTGCCGGTTATTATTGAAGCATTTCCCGAGACTCTGGCCGGTGAAAAAGGACCTGATGCTGATGTCGTATTATTAGGCCCACAGATTTCCTATATGCTGCCGGACATTCAACGTTTACTACCAAATAAACCCGTAGAAGTTATTGATTCCGTGCTGTACGGTAAGATCGATGGTTTAGGTGTTCTGAAAGCGGCCGTTGCGGCCATTAAGAAAGCTGCTGCGCAATAATTTATATTTTAAAACTCGACATATTTCGGATGGCAATGGTTAAAATTTCGTGAGGGTGTGTTTTAACTGTTTGCTGTCCGAAATACCCTGAGTTTATTTTCCCGTCAAAGAGTAATTTCATCTATCATTGCCGCAATAATTACATTGCGGCCTTAAAGGGTATTTATTATGAGTAAAGTGATTGATTCGCTTGAAAAGGTACTCCTTCCGTTTGCGGTCAGAATAGGAAGGCAACCTCACGTCAATGCAATTAAAAACGGCTTTATTAAGTTAATGCCATTGACGTTAGCCGGGGCCATGTTTGTTTTAATTAATAACGTATTTTTGAGCTTTGGCGACGGTTCATTCTTTTATTCAATGGGCATCCGTCTGGATGCCTCGACAATCGAAACACTGAACGGTTTTAAAGCTATCGGCGGCAACGTTTATAACGGTACGCTAGGTATTATGTCGCTGATGGCGCCTTTCTTTATTGGTTCGGCTCTAGCTGAAGAGCGTAAAGTTGACCCAATGGCGGCCGGGTTGCTGGCGGTTGCGGCATTTATGACCGTTACGCCTTATAGCGTCGGGGAAGCCTACGCCGTTGGCGCGAATTGGTTAGGCGGTGCCAACATTATTTCTGGTATCGTAATCGGTCTGGTCGTTGCCGAGATGTTCACCTTTATCGTTCATCGCAACTGGGTGATTACGCTGCCGTCCAGCGTGCCGGCTTCGGTCTCCCGTTCATTCTCAGCGGTTATCCCGGCCTTTATTATCCTGTCTATTATGGGGATTATCTCCTGGGCGCTGACCCACTGGGGAACGAACTTCCACCAGATCATCATGGACACTATCTCCACGCCGCTGGCCTCAATGGGTGCCGTGGTAGGCTGGGCATACGTTATTTTCACCTCGCTGCTGTGGTTCTTCGGCGTACACGGGTCGCTGGCGCTGTCGGCGCTCGATAGCGGCATTATGACGCCATGGGCACTGGAAAACATCGCAACCTATCAGCAGTACGGCTCCGTTGAAGCCGCGCTGGCGGCGGGTAAGAGCTTCCATATGTGGGCCAAGCCGATGCTTGATTCCTACATTTTCCTCGGTGGTACCGGCGCGACGCTGGGCTTGATCATCGCCATCTTTATCGCTTCCCGCCGCGAGGATCATCGTCAGGTGGCGAAACTGGCGCTGCCGTCCGGCATCTTCCAGATTAACGAGCCTATCCTTTTCGGTCTGCCGATTATCATGAACCCGGTGATGTTTATTCCATTCATTCTGATTCAGCCTCTGCTGGCGGCCATCACCATGACGGCGTATACCCTGGGCATCATCCCGCCGATTACCAACATCGCTCCGTGGACTATGCCGACCGGTTTAGGCGCCTTCTTTAACACTAACGGTAGCGTCGCAGCTCTGCTGCTGGCCCTGTTCAACCTTGCCGTATCGACCCTGGTCTACCTGCCGTTTGTGGTTATTTCCAACAAAGCGCAGGGCGTCATTGAGCAGGAAGAGAGCGAAGAAGATATCGCTAACGCACTGAAATTCTAATATCGAGCGGTACGGGAAGTTTCCCGTACCGTCTGGCAAATTAAGGGAGTCATTATGTTTGATCTGGATAACATCGCAGCAGAAGAGACCGCGGTAAACGACCTCGAAGAGGTGGTGATGGGGCTGATTATCAACTCCGGACAAGCGCGTAGTCTGGCTTATGCCGCGCTGAAGCAGGCAAAGCAGGGAGATTTTGCGGCGGCTAAAACCATGATGGAACAGTCGCGCATGGCGCTGAGCGAAGCGCATCTGGTGCAGACCCAGCTGATTGAGAGCGATGAGGGAGAAGGCAAAATGAAGGTGAGCCTGGTGCTGGTGCATGCGCAGGATCATCTGATGACCTCAATGCTGGCACGTGAGCTGGTTGCCGAATTGATTGAGCTGCACGAGAAGGTACAATAGGTCATCGACACGATGAGGCAACCAAAGATGATGACCACTGAAATCAGTACCGCCCGGGAGCAACAACTCTTTAACGGCAAAAACTTTCATGTGGTCATCTATAACAAAACGGAGAGCGTAAGCGGGCTTCACCAGCATGATTATTACGAGTACACCATCGTTTTAACCGGGCGCTATTATCAGGTTATTAATGGCAAGCGGGTGCTGCTGGAGCGCGGGGATTTCGTTTTTATCCCAATGGGGTCGCACCACCAAAGCTTTTATGAATTTGGCGCGACGCGCATTCTGAACGTCGGTATCAGCAAAAGTTTCTTTGAAAAACACTATCTGCCGCTGCTGCCGTTTGGTCTGGTTGCTTCTCAGGTCTATGCCGTTAAAAGTACTTTTCTCAGTTATATTGAGTCGGTTATTGCATCACTGAATTTTCGCGAAACTGAATTTGACGAATTTATCGAGCTGGTCTCCTTTTATACTCTGAATCGGCTCCGACATTATCGTGAAGAGCCTGCGGAAGACGTCATTCCGCAATGGCTGAAAAATACCGTGGAGGGGATGCACGATAAGCTTAAGTTTGGCGAGGGGGCGCTGGAGAATATGGTTGAACTTTCCGGGAAAACCCAGGAGTACTTAACTCGGGCAACCCAGCGTTATTACGCCAAAACGCCGATGCAGATGATTAACGATATTCGCATCAACTTCGCTAAAAAACAGTTAGAGATAACCAACTACTCGGTGACCGATATTGCCTATGAGTCGGGGTACAGTAGCCCAAGTTTGTTTATTAAAACATTCAAGAAGCTGACTTCTTTTACCCCCAGCAGCTATCGGAAACACCTCACCAGTATTAATTAACCGGGCGCGGAATAGTCCGCGCGGTCTAAATATTCAAATTAACTGTCCGTATTTACACGGAGAGCGGGTGTCGCATACGCGTTATCCGCAAGGGAGAAAAAGATGAGCCAGAAATTGAAGGTAGTGACTATCGGCGGCGGCAGCAGCTATACCCCGGAATTACTGGAAGGGTTCCTGAAGCGTTATCATGAACTGCCGATTAGCGAACTGTGGCTGGTGGACGTCGCGGAAGGGCAGGAAAAGCTCGATATTATCCATGCGCTGTGCCAGCGCATGGTGGAAAAAGCCGGCGTGCCGATGAAAGTCTACAAGACCCTCGATCGCCGCGCGGCGCTGGAAGGCGCAGATTTCGTAACGACCCAGCTGCGCGTTGGCCAGCTCAAGGCCCGCGAGAAGGACGAGCGTATCCCGCTGAGCCACGGCTATTTAGGCCAGGAAACCAACGGCGCGGGCGGACTGTTTAAAGGTTTGCGCACTATTCCGGTCATTTTTGACATTGTGAAAGATGTGCAGGAAGTCTGTCCGAATGCCTGGGTCATTAACTTTACCAATCCGGCGGGGATGGTCACCGAAGCGGTTTATCGTCATACCGGCTTCAAGCGTTTTATCGGCGTGTGCAATATTCCGATTGGCATGAAGATGTTTATCACCGACGTTCTGCAGCTGAGCCCGAGCGATGAGCTCAATATCGATCTGTTTGGCCTGAACCATCTGGTATTTGTGCGCGATGTACTGGTTAACGGCGTTTCACGCTTTGACGAGCTGCTGGACGGCGTGGCATCGGGTCGATTGAGCGCTAACTCGGTGAAAAATATTTTTGATTTACCCTTTAGCGAAGGACTGCTTCGTTCGCTGCGCCTGATCCCTTGTTCCTATCTGCTCTACTACTTTAAGCCAAAAGAGATGCTGGCGATTGAAATGGGCGAATACTACAAAGGCGGCGCGCGCGCGCAGGTGGTGCAGAAGGTTGAGAAACAGCTATTTGAGCTGTACAAAGATCCGGATCTGAACGTTAAGCCGAAAGAACTGGAACAGCGCGGTGGGGCGTATTATTCCGACGCGGCCTGTGAAGTGATTAACGCCATTTATAATGACAAGCAGGCCGAGCATTACGTGAACGTGCCGCATCATGGTCACGTTGATAACATCCCGGCAGACTGGGCGGTCGAGATGACCTGTACGCTGGGCCGCGACGGCGCGAAACCAACGCCGCGCATCACGCATTTCGATGAGAAAGTGTTGGGGCTGATTTACACCATTAAAGGTTTTGAAGTTGCGGCCAGCGAAGCGGCTATCAGCGGTAAACTGGACGATGTGCTGCTGGCGCTTAATCTGAGCCCGCTGATCCACTCCGATCGCGATGCTGAAAAGCTGGCGCGGGAGATGATCCTCGCGCACGAGCAGTGGCTGCCAAACTTTGCGGCGACTATCGAAAAACTGAAACAGTAACGGGAGCGGCTAATGGAACGCGTGTTAATCGTCAATGCCGATGATTTTGGCCTCAGCAGGGGGCAAAACTACGGCATTATCGAAGCTTGCAAGAACGGTGTGGTTACCTCCACGACGGCGCTGGTCAACGGCGCGGCGATTAGCCACGCTGCCCAGCTTAGCCGCTGCGTCCCGGAGCTGGCGGTTGGGATGCACTTTGTCCTGACGCTGGGCGAGCCGCTGGCGGCGATGCCGAGGCTAACCCGCGAAGGGCGCTTTGGAAAGTGGATTTGGCAGATGGCGGAAGAGGGCAGCCTGCCGCTGGACGACATCGCCCACGAACTGGAGCGTCAGTATCAGCGTTTTATCGAGCTGTTTGGCCATGAACCGACGCATATCGACAGCCATCATCATGTCCATATGATCGCGCAGATCTACCCCATCGTCGCGGCGTTTGCCCGCGAGAAGGGCGTGGCGCTGCGGATCGACCGCCAGCTAGCGACGCTGTCAGGCCTGGCGCAGGATGCCGCGCGCAGTAGTGATGGATTTGCCAGCGAGTTCTACGGGGAAGGGGTTTCGGAAGCGCTGTTTCTGCAAACCCTGGATGCCTCTGTCCAGCGTGAGGAAAAATCGCTGGAGGTGATGTGTCACCCGGCGTTCGTGGATAACACGATAATGGGCAGCGCCTACTGCTATCCGCGACTGACCGAACTGGATGTGCTGACCGCCGGGTCGCTGAAGTATGCGATTGCCGAGCGCGGCTACCGGCTCGGAACCTACCGCGATGTATAAAGGGAAGTGAGAAGCCCGGCATCTCTGCCGGGCTTTTTTTACGCCGGGATCGCGGCGATTTTGGCGCTTCTCGACCACACCCGATGCGCCGCCATCAGGGTGATCAGTTCATCCATTGATTGGCTATCAATGGCATCGGTCTCAACAATGCCTTCTTCGCCCTGAGCGGCAACCTGCAGCGGCGCTTTGCACTGCCGTGCATCGCCTGCCAGCAGAATCGGCTTCAGGTGTTTGTATGCTTCCAGCAGGTAATAGTTGAAATCACCGTTGCTGCTCAGACTTTGCAGATCGCCGCCGGGAACGATGACTGCATCCACGGTCAGCGATGGCGACCCGGCAAAGGTTCCGGCTAC
Source organism: Klebsiella sp. K5-306 (assembly GCF_051835185.1). Lineage (NCBI taxonomy): Bacteria > Pseudomonadati > Pseudomonadota > Gammaproteobacteria > Enterobacterales > Enterobacteriaceae > Klebsiella > Klebsiella sp. K5-306. The sequence continues at coordinate 82,592 of NZ_JAIFJY010000010.1, read as the reverse complement.
CGGCAGCTCGGTGCCATCATCGGCCTGCACTTTCCCCATTCGTGAATAGAGTAATTTGGCATGTACCCCGTGCGCTTTCAGCGACTTGAGCAAAGTCAGCAGCTCTTTGGCAACCGGACGATCGTTAAGCAGTACCGCCACCACCCGGCCTTTCACGTCGCCGCTGGGAATGGCGTACAAGCTTAGCGTCGGATCCTTTTTCAGGCCGTTGACATCCGGCGGCGGCGTAATGCTGCGCTGTTCGTCCGTGAGCTCAATACCCAGGTTTTTACCTACGGCCTGAGCCAGCTGCAGGTCGATATGCGCCAGCTGATCGACCACCCGCTCGCGGATCCACTCTCTGACAACCTTGCTCAGCTCGAAGCTGAATCCGTCGATAATATGCTGCTGCTCAATTGGCGTCTGGCTACGCCAGAATAGCAGGGGTTGAGAGTAATACTCGCCAAAGGAAGGGCTACGCTGGCGAATTTTTTCTCCGTCAATCCGCTCGGCATAAGATTCGAAGCCGCCGCGTTTAGCGGCCGGCGGCGTCTCCCGCGGCCAGTTGTTATTGATGGAGTTAGGTTCATAGTTTGCCGGGTTGGTATCAATATCCATCCGGTGCATGCCGTCGCGCTGGAAATTATGATACGGGCAGGTGGGTTTATTAATCGGAATTTCATGGAAATTCGGCCCGCCGAGGCGGCTAATCTGCGTATCGGTATAGGAGAAGAGTCGGCCCTGCAGCAGCGGGTCGTTGCTGAAGTCTATTCCTGGAACGATATGCCCGGGATGGAAGGCCGCCTGTTCGTTTTCGGCAAAGAAGTTATCCGGGTTGCGATTAAGGACCATCTTACCGACGCGCTGCACCGGAACCAACGCTTCCGGGATGAGCTTGGTGGGATCCAGCAGATCGAAATCAAAAGCAAATTCATCCTCTTCCGGGATCAGCTGTAATCCCAGCTCGTACTCAGGATAATCTCCGGCTTCAATCGATTCCCATAAGTCACGACGATGGAAATCGGGGTCGCGGCCGGTCAGCTTTTGCGACTCATCCCACACCAGGGAGGCCTTACCCGCGACCGGCTTCCAGTGGAAGCGCACGAAGGTCGCTTTACCTTCCGCGTTAATCAGGCGGAAGGTGTGGATGCCAAACCCTTCCATGGTACGGTAGCTGCGGGGTAGCCCGCGGTCCGACATCGCCCACATGACGTTATGCAGCGTTTCAGGCTGCAGCGAGACGTAATCCCAGAAGGTATCGTGCGCGCTTTGCCCCTGTGGGACGGCCCAGTGCGGTTCCGGTTTCACCGCATGGACAAAATCAGGAAACTTGATCGCATCCTGGATAAAAAAGATCGGCGTGTTGTTGCCGACCAGGTCAAAGATGCCCTCGTCGGTATAAAACTTGGTGGCAAAACCGCGGATGTCGCGCACCGTATCGGCGGAGCCAGCGCCGCCCTGAACGGTGGAAAAACGGACGAATACCGGCGTTTTTTTCTGCGGGTCGCAGAGGAAAGCCGCTTTGGTGATGTCGCTTAAATCGCTGTACGCCTGGAAATAGCCGTGCGCAGCGGAGCCGCGGGCATGAACGATGCGCTCGGGAATACGTTCATGGTCAAAATGGGTTATTTTTTCACGCAGGATAAAATCTTCCAGCAGCGTGGGGCCGCGTTGACCCGCGCGCAGCGAGTTCTGGTCGTCAGCGATGCGTAGACCCTGATTGGTTGTAAGCGCAGCATTCTCACCGCCTTTACGCTGTTTCTCGAGGGCATCGAGCTTTTCGCTGGTCGTATCCGGGGCCTTCATGCTACCCGGCGCCGTCGGCTCTTCGCCCGGCGCGGTCGGGTGCGGTGTGGGCTGCCAATCCTGATCTTCTGGCGCTAATGCGCCCAGGCCAGGTTTTGCCGCCCGGTCATCATGCACCGGTGATTGATGGGATTTCGGGTTATGGGGTTTATCAGACATTGCACGCTCCTGCTTTCATTACTGAAAATGGTCTTTGCTAAACCAAAACCCTTCTAATTGTAGAACATCATTTCAAGAATATATTTTTATAAGAGTTTTGCTACTAAAGGACCGCAAGCAGGGGGCGACGAAAGCGGGCGTTTTCGGCTATGATAGGGGTTTCTGTTTACCGCCGTATTTAGTGAATTTATTTGTCATGAAACCACTTCGCCAACAAAATCGTCAGGTCATTAGCTACGTGCCTCGAGTGGAGCCTGCGCCGCCGGAACACGCCGTCAAAATGGATGGTTTTCGCGACGTTTGGGTTCTGCGGGGTAAATACGTCGCCTTTGTGCTGATCGACGAACGTTTCCGTCGCTCCCCGCCGTTTAACGTGCCGGAAGCGGCGCAGCGCTGGGCGACGCAAATGAGGCAGGAAGGTGAAATCGACGCCTGAATGAGCCGGAACAATAAAAAACCGCTGAAAATTCAGCGGTTTTTAGTTTCTGACTACGCGAAGGGCGTATCGACTTAGCGGTGTGCCAGCTCCGCATCGTCATCGCTATCGAGAATAGCTTTATCGGTTTGGCGCAGCCACTGGCTGGTCAGGGTACCGGCGGTCATTGAGCCGCTAACGTTCAGCGCCGTACGGCCCATATCAATCAGCGGTTCAACCGAGATTAACAGCGCCACCAGCGTGACCGGCAGCCCCATCGCCGGTAAGACGATCAGCGCGGCAAACGTCGCGCCTCCGCCCACGCCTGCGACGCCGGCGGAACTGACGGTGACGATGCCAACCAGGGTAGCAATCCACAGCGGATCGAGCGGGTTAATACCGACCGTCGGTGCGACCATCACCGCCAGCATCGCCGGATAGAGTCCCGCACAGCCGTTCTGTCCGATGGTAGCGCCGAACGATGCTGAGAAGCTGGCAATGGATTCCGGCACGCCCAGACGACGGGTTTGCGCTTCCACGTTCAGCGGAATAGACGCCGCGCTGGAGCGGCTGGTGAAGGCGAAGGTCAGAACCGGCCAGACTTTGCGGAAGTATTTCAGAGGGCTCACGCCGTTGACCGCCAGCAGCAGGCCGTGCACCACGAACATGATGCCCAGACCAATATAGGAGGCGATAACGAAGCTGCCGAGCTTGATAATGTCCTGCAGGTTAGAACCCGCAACCACTTTGGTCATCAGCGCCAGTACGCCGTACGGCGTTAACTGCATGACCAGACGCACCAGCTTCATCACCCAGCTCTGCAGCGTATCGATAGCGGTCAGCACGCGCTGGCCTTTGGCGACATCGTCTTTCAGCAGCTTCAGCGCCGCGACGCCGAGGAATGCAGCGAAGATTACCACGCTGATAATCGACGTCGGGTTCGCGCCGGTCAGATCGGTGAACGGATTTTTTGGCACAAAGGAGAGGATCAGCTGCGGGACGCTCAGGTCGGCGACTTTACCGGCATAATTACTCTGAATGGCGTTGAGGCGGGCGGTTTCCGCGCTGCCCTGGACCAGGCCTTCGGCTGTCAGGCCAAACATGTTAGTCACCAGCACCCCGACCAGCGCCGCAATCAGCGTAGTAAACAGCAGGGTACCGATACTGAGGAAGCTGATTTTACCCAGCTGCGAAGCGTTATGCAGGCGGGCCACCGCGCTCAGAATCGAGGCGAAAACCAGCGGCATGACGATCATTTGCAGCAGCTGAACGTAGCCGTTACCGACGATATTAAACCACTGGATAGAGTCCTTCAGCACCGGGCTGTCGGAGCCATAGATTAGCTGTAACGCCAGGCCAAAAATAACGCCGATAACCAGACCGACCAGCACTTTTTTAGCGAGGCTCCACTGTTTATGGCGGGTTTGGGCCAGCGCCAACAGTAAAACCGCGAACACAACTACGTTCGCTATTAATGGAAAGTTCATCCCCGTTCTCCTGATATCTTTTATCGCCAGGTTGGTCAATAACCAACTCTTATGACGGCAAGGGTAGCAGAAGGCGTAATCCGTTCCTTATATTCAAATGGAATTGATTATAACTATTTGAATAATTCGCTGCTTTATCGTCCAGTCTGGTGACTAATAAAGCGATGAAAGGTAGTTTGCAGTGAATTTATCATCTCAGATGACCAGCGAACGGCGCTGTTTTCGGCAACGTTTTGCGGCATCCACACGGCGTAGATGAACAGCGCCATGCACAGCGCGCGCTCCAGTTGATTACCTTTGCGCGGCGCAAGAATAGGGAAGCGAAAGCGCCAGCGGCAGGGCCAGAGCAGCGGAACCCCGGCAGGGGTAAGCATGTCGGCAAGAATATGGCTGAGGTAGCCCAGCACCAGGCCCTGAACCGCATCCGCCGGGACGATCCAGCTATCCGGAACCTTCAACGAGAAAATCGCCACCGCGCCAAAGACCACCAGCAGGCTATGGGTGAAGCCGCGATGGCCGAAGGCGCGGGCAATCGGTTTTGATATCCAGCTTAATCGTTGCCCGAGAAACGACTTGGGGTGATCGATATCCGGCAGCAGACAGGTCAGGATGGCGGACGGAACGATATGCCACCAGTCACCCTGGGCCAGCACGGGGGTTAATTCCGCATTTTTCGCAAATACCGCACAGGCAATAGAAAAGAGGAGGTGGCCTTCCGCCGTCATGATAAACACCCTAAACTGTCAATTCATACAGTATAGGGTTTTTATACAGTGTGCGGAAGAGGTGACGGTGTAACTCTTTGTCACAAGACCATCAGCGTGCCAGCCAGCCGCCGTCCACCGCCAGGGTATAGCCGTTAATGTAATCCGCCGCCTGGGAAGCAAGAAAGACCACCGGTCCCTGCAGGTCTTCCGGAACACCCCAGCGTGCGGCCGGGATACGGTCGAGGATCTCTTTGCTGCGTTCGGCATCGTCGCGCAGCTGCTGGGTATTATTGGTAGCCATATAGCCCGGCGCGATGGCGTTAACGTTAATACGATGTTCCGCCCATTCGTTGGCCATCAGGCGGGTAATGCCCAGCACGCCGCTTTTGGAGGCGGTGTATGACGGGACCCGAATACCGCCCTGAAATGAGAGCATTGAGGCGATATTAATAATTTTTCCGCCGTCGCCCTGCGAGATGAACTGTCTGGCGACCGCCTGAGACAGAAAGAAAACGGATTTCAGATTCAGGTTAAGCACGTCGTCCCAGTCCTTTTCGCTAAAGGTTAGCGCATCGGCGCGGCGTATGGTTCCGGCATTATTCACCAGAATGTCAACCCGGCCCATGGCGGCCACGGCCTGAGTAACAATGGCTGCGATCTGATCCTGACGGCTCAGATCGGCCTGAATAGCGGTAAAGCGTCGGCCCAGCGCCTGAACCTTCTCTGCGGTTTCGTGGGGGATCCGGCGATTCACGCCGACGATATCGCACCCGGCCTGCGCAAGGCCCAACGTCATTCCCTGGCCCAGTCCGGTATCACAACCCGTCACGATAGCGACCTTGCCCGTAAGGTCAAAGGCGTTCAGTACCATATGCACCCCTGTATGCTGATTTTATGCGTCAAATAACGCCGTTGGGACAAGCATAGAGGGCGGGAGAAGAAAAGACAAATAAAAATGAAACGCTGTTTTAATTTTGTGATGATGGGGCGATGCCGCAACCCCATCATCAGCGATGCCTTTAGCCGAGCAGGTCGCTCAGGGTCAAAGATTCAAGGGTGGCAAGCTTGACGTCGGCCAGCACGAAGCGCGGGTCATGGCTATTTTCCGCTTCCGGTACGACGACAGAGCGCATCCGCGCCGCTTTGCTGGCAATCATCCCGTTGACCGAGTCTTCCAGCGCCACGCAGTTCATCGGGCTGACGCCGAGACTGGCGGCGCAGTTCAGATAGACCTGCGGGTGCGGTTTGCTGTAGGGCAGCATTTCGGCGGAAGCGAGGGCGTCAAACTGGTCGCGTAGTTCAAACATGGCGAGGACTTTTTCCAGCATTCGCAGCGGCGATGCCGACGCCAGGCCAATTTTCAGTCCCTGTGCTTTACACATCGCCACCGCTTCCCGCGCCCCCGGCAGCAGCGGACGCGCCTCTTCCACCAGTTGGATAGCGCGATTGATGATCCGCGTGGTGACCTCCGCGCGGTCCGGGCCCTGCCACGGCTGTTGGGCAAACCACAGGTCGACGACTAAATCGATGCGCAGCCCGAGAATATCCGGCATTTCATTGCGGCGACGAATATCCACCCCAAGGCTGGCCATTACCTCCAGCTCTGCTTTGTCCCATAGCGGCTCGGAGTCAATCAGTAATCCATCCATATCAAAAATCGCGGCGTGAATCTGGCGCCTGGCTGACATAAGTCCCTCTCCTGTAGCGTAAGTAGATAACGAATCGGCACTCATGGTATATCATACCGCGCATTATTGGGCGAAATTCGCCGACGAAGGTAGACTAAGAGTGGATAGGCGTCTTAACAAGGGGAATCCATGACGTATCAACAAGCTGGACGCATTGCAGTACTTAAACGAATTCTGGGATGGGTGGTATTTATCCCGGCGGTTATCTCGACGCTGATCTCCGTGCTGAAGTTTATGTACGAGCACAGCGAGAAAAAACCGGGCATCGACGCGGTGATGATGGACTTTGCTCATGTGATGATCGAGATGATGCGCTTTAACACGCCGTTCCTCAATTTCTTCTGGTACAACTCGCCGCTGCCGGATTTTAAGCACAGCATGAATATCGGTTTCTGGATCATCTATATTCTGGTGTTCGTCGGCATGGCGCTACAGGCTTCCGGGGCGCGGATGGGGCGCCAGGCGAAGTTTCTGCGCGAAGGCGTTGAGGATCAGCTGATTCTGGAACAGGCTAAAGGAACGGAAGGGCTGACGCGCGAACAAATTTCCGCACGGGTTGTGGTGCCGCGCCACACCATCCTGGTGCAGTATTTTCCGCTGTACGTCCTGCCGGTAATTATTATTGTGCTGGGCTACTTCTTCTTTTCTTTACTCGGTTTTCTGTAAACAATCGGCCCGGATGCCCCGGGCCGGCTGAATCACAGAGTCGGCAGAGCGCGCGGTTTTCCCTGATTATCCACCGCGACGTAGATAAACAGCGCTTCGGTGGCTTTGTAGCGCTGGCCGATGGGCTCAGACGACACTTTCTTGACCCACACTTCCATATTGATAGTTATCGACGTATTGCCGCGCTTCACGCAGTTGGCGTAGCAGCACACGACGTCACCGACCGCCACCGGGCGCAAAAAGGTCATGCCGTCGACGCGCACGGTCACGACGCGACCGTGGGCAATTTCTTTGGCCATAATGGCCCCGCCAATATCCATTTGCGACATCAGCCAGCCGCCGAAAATATCGCCGTTTGCGTTGGTGTCCGCCGGCATCGCCAGGGTGCGTAAAACCAATTCGCCCTTCGGCGCAAGATCTGTTGTTGTCATTCTCTACTCTGTACTGGTCAAAGACGATCAGGCGGATGCTACTATGAAAATGAGGTTGAGAGAATAGGGGAATACGCCCGCTATAGCGGGCGTGAGGGGGGTTAGAAAGAGAGCGTGACGCCAGCGTAATAGGCGCGACCCGGTTCGTTATAGGTCGAAGCGCCTTCGTTTTCCCGATAAATTTGCTTATCGAAGAGGTTACTAATCCCGGCATTCAGCCGCAGGTCTTTGGTTAGCTGATAGTTGCCGCCGACGCCGACGACAGAATACGCGCCGACTTCATTGGTGGCCAGAACGCCATCTTCTTTGCGGATTTCTGCGTATTGGCGCGGTTTCTGCCGACCATACATCGTCCAGTTGACGTTCGTCGAGAACTTGCTGGTCACCTGCCAGTCGAGCGAAGTGTTGATGGTATATTTCGGAATAACGGACAGCGGGTTGCCGGTATCTTTGTTTTCCGATTTGATCATATAAGTGGCATTGGTGCGCCAGCTTAGCGTATCGGCAATGAGGGGAACCAGCAGCGTGCCTTCAAGGCCTTCGACGACCGCTTTTCCGCCGTTCTCCCACTGCAGGATATTATATCCGCCTGAAGTGGAGCCCAATACGTCGGTACCGGAGACGATCTTGTTTTTGTAGTCGTTGCGGAACCAGGTGATGCCGGCGTTATAACCGTTGAGGTTAAACTCAAGGCCGAGCTCTTTGTTGACGCTGATTTCCGGGTCAAGATCCGGGTTTCCCAAAAGATAACAACTAGTATTCCCGGCGATGTTGATTGGGCAGCCGTTACCGCGCGTAGAGAGCAGGTAGCCTTCGCTCGACTGATACAGGTTCGGCGCCTTAAACACGCGGGCAATGCCCGCCTTAACCTTAAACATATCGCCCAGATCCTGCGACAGGTTCAGGCTCGGGCTCCAGTTGCTGCCGAAGTCGTTATGATAGTCGAAACGCAGGCCGGGGATAATATTGGTTCCCGGCGTCGCTTCGATATTGTCTTCCAGATAAATACCGGTCAGCGTGGCGCTGTTTTTAGGGCTGCGTTGCGAAGGATCGCCGGACATCCCCGGCAGCGTTTCCGTCGTCGTAGTGGCCTGCATCGAAGCCGGATCGTTCAGTTCATCGCGGTTCCACTCCATCCCCACAGTCAGGGTCTGTTCTGCGAGCCAGTTAAAGGGAAGATTCACTTCAGCGGTTGAGCGCCAAGACTCCAGGCGGCTGGTGTCGTAGACATCGCTATTGATCATCCCTTCTACGCGACCGGTGGTGCCCTCCTGCAGACGGGTATTGTTGGTTTTTTCGTAGTAGACGCCCGCTTTCGACTGGCCCCAGTCCCAGATCCCGTTGTAGGTCAGGCCCCAGGTCTGCCGGTAAAGCCGGTTGGTTTCCTGACCGTACAGCGTATCCACCAGGCCATTTGGGCTCATATTACTGTTGCTGTATTGCGTATCGCCGGCATAGATATTGCCCTGACGGCTGTAGGCGTAGCTGAAGTCGAGGATCTGCTGCGGGGTGACTTTCCACGACAGCAGGGCGTTAATATCTTTGTTGCGCACGCCTTCGCGGCCCGCCGCATAAGAGCCATTTTGCGCGCGGTTAATATCCCAGGCATCGGGTTCCGTTTTGTTAATGTTGCCATACAAACGCATGGTCAGGGCATCCCCGGCCAGCGGTCCGTTGAGGCTGAAGTTAGCACGGTTAGTGGCGCCTTCTTTGTTATTTTCCGGCTGATTGGTATAGAGCGAGAGCGATCCGTGCCAGTCGTTGGTGGGGCGTTTGGTGATAATATTGACGACCCCACCCGCAGCGCCAGAACCGTAGCGCGCAGCGGCGGGTCCGCGTAGAACTTCAATGCGTTCCACCATTTCCGGCGGTACCCAATTGCTGTCGCCTCGGGTATCACGCTCGCCGCGCCAGCTATAGCGTACGGAGTTGCGGGAAGTGACGGGCACGCCGTCAATAAGAATCAACGTGTTTTCCGGCCCCATCCCGCGAATGTCGATCTGCCGGTTGTTGCCGCGGCTGCCGCTGGCGCTGTTGCCGGTCAGGTTTACGCCGGGCATTTTACGGATGATTTCTGACAGATCGTTAACCGGAGGGTCCTTAGCAATATCTTCAGCGGTAATGATCGAGACGCCCGGCTGCTGCTTCAGCGCCTCTTCGGCGGTTCCGTGAACCACCATGGTCTCCGTATCCTGTTCCACCTCTTCGGCGAAGACCCCTGGGCTGAGTAAGCCTGCAATGGCCAGGGCCAGGGGCGTTGCTATGTGATTTTTCTGCGTTCTCATTATAAATATCCATATCAAATCATGAAAAATTGAGATCGAGAATATCAATGATAATTATTATCATTTCAATAAAGTGAAGATAATCTCCATCAAATCCTCACAATTGCCGCAACTTTCCGGTATGTGACAGACATCATGGAGAAACCGGCGGGGCTTACCCTCACCGGCTTCCAGGTGCGATTGTCAGGAGGCGGGCGTCTCTTTGTCGGCCTTTTGTCGGCTTTTTTGAGACTGGTACCACTCCGGGAATTCTGACAGCCTGATGCCAGTTGGCACATCGCTCTGTTTTCGGGAGGCTATACGCTGCGAACGATAAATACCGCTATAGCCTGAGACCAGCCAGGCCACCACGCAGGCCAGCGCGGCGTAAATACCGATTTCAGAACCAAACAGCTCAATCGCCATCAGCGTTGAGGCAACAGGCGTATTCGCCGCCCCGGCAAAGACGGCGACAAAACCTATTCCGGCCAGAAAGCCGAGCGGCATATGCAGCAGCGGCGCCAGCGCATTGCCCAGCGTCGCACCGACATAAAACAGCGGAGTGACTTCACCACCTTTAAATCCGCTACCTAAAGAGACGGCGGTGAAGAGCAGTTTGCCTAAGCTATCCCACGGTGCCAGCGGTTGCTGGAAAGCGTCCACTATCACCGATATGCCCAGGCCAATATAGCGCTCTCCGTGCAGCAGCCAGACCGCGCAGGCAATCGCCAGTCCGCCAATAAACGGCCGCAGCGGCGCGTAGTGAATCCGTTTTTTCATCAACGCGCCGATTGCCTGCGTGCTGTCGGCAAAAATGCGCGCCGCGAGGCCAAAGCAGCAGCCGGCGATAATGATTGCCAGCAGCGTCCAGAGCGTTAGCGTGGGAAAGCTGGCAATAAAGTAGTGCGTATGCTGCACGCCCCACATGATGCCGACTCGATCGGCAATAATTGCGGCAAACAGGCAAGGAAGAATGGCGTTGTAGTTTATCCGTCCGATAGCCAGAACTTCGAGCCCGAAGAGCGCTCCGGCGAGCGGGGTACCGAAAACCGAAGAGAAACCGGCGCTGATCCCGGCCATCAGCACCATTGACCGTGCATCGTGGTTAAGACGGAAAATGGCCGTGAAGCGATCGGCGATCGAGGCCCCCATCTGTACCGCCGTGCCTTCACGCCCGACGGAGGCGCCAAACAGATGAGAAACAACGGTGCCGAAAAATACCAGCGGCGCCATCCGTAGGGGAATGATGCATTTAGGGTCATGGATCTCTTCCAGAATCAGGTTGTTGCCTGCCTCCACGCAGGTACCGTAGCGCAGATAGATCCAGCCGACGGCAAATCCGGCAAACGGCAGGAGCCAGATAAGCCAGCGGTGAGCTTCCCGCGTTGCCGTAGCCCACTCCAGTGAGAAAAGAAAAAATGCCGAGGCCGTGCCCGCCAGCACCGCAATGATAAAAGCGAGGAGCAGCCATTTCCCGAGGAATAAAAGCAAAGAGAGTGATGAAAAGCGGTATGCGCGCATCGTCGGATCCTTAGAAGATGAATCTTCCCGGACGCGGTGCCAGCCATTCAGATAGGCCTGCCCATTCCCGGTCCGGGAATAAAAAGCAGGCATCATTAGCCACATGGCGGTTCAAGGAGGAATGCCATCTCCTGTGAGAAATATCTTACATTACGAATCGATTCAGCTGAAGTGGTTTATACAAGGGGAAAACGAATAACACGGCGCGTCGGGCGGCGCACCGTGGGGGAAAGGTTAATGGTTGTCGTCCTGCGGCATATGGCGATAAATATACACACCGCTCAGCAGGGTGAATACCAGCGTCAGAGCGGTCAGGCCGAAGACCTTGAAGTTGACCCAGATGTTCTGCGGCAGCCAGAAAGCGATATAGATATTTGCCAGCCCGCAAAGGATGAAAAACACCGCCCAGGCCAGATTGAGACGTGACCACACCTGCTGCGGCAGCGTCAGCTCTTTACCCAGCATACGCTGGATCAATGGCTTCTTCATCACCCACTGGCTGAACAGCAGGGCGCTGGCGAACAGGACGTAGATAACCGTCACTTTCCACTTAATAAATTCGTCGTTGTGGAAAAAGATGGTTAAGCCGCCGAATACGGCGACCAGCACGAAGGTAATTAACGCCATTTTTTCGACTTTGCGATAGCGTACCCAGCTGTAAATCAGCACGATAGCGGTGGCGATAATCAGCGCGGTCGTCGCGGCGTAGATATCATAAAGCTTGTAGAATGCGAAGAAGACTACCAGCGGTAAAAAATCCAGAAACTGCTTCATACATCGATTCCGTCGTTCAGGTAGGGGCAGGTTGCGCCGCCCCGGGTCAAGTTAGTTACGAATGAGCATATACAAGCGGAATAAATAGATCAGCAACAATGCGGAGATCAGATTGCTGAGGGTATTTATTACCACCGCGCCAACGTTTGGCGTCAGGACCGCGAAGCTGGATGCAAACAGCAGAAGCAGCGTTTTCGCCAGCAGCCAGCCGATAATTGCCGGCGCCACCAGGCGTACGTTGGCCCAGGCCAGGCGCATACTGCTACGCATGGCGCTGAAAATACCAACTTTATCCTGTACCAGCATGATCGGCGCGAAAGAGAGCACAATGGCGAGCAGGACGCCCGGCACCACCACCAGCATCATCCCCATCTGCACAACAAACGTCGTCAGCAGGATCAGCAGCAGCAGCTTTGGCAGCACCGGCGCGGAAGCGCCGATCGCACGCAGGGCGCTGACTCTCTGGCCGGCGGAGACCATCTGGATCATCAGCAGAACGCCGCCGGCAAGAATGGCGTTGCCAACCAGCCCGGAGAAGGTCGAGGCTGCGGACGCGCGCAGCAGAATTTGCTGCTGCTCCGGCGTCATGCTCTGAACCAGTTCGAACAGCCCGCCGCTGCCCGCCAGGCTATCGCCCTGACTCAGAATCGACAGCTGCTCTTCACTGGGTGAAAAGGCATGGCCAAGTACTACCGTAATGAACGCGCATAACAGCGCAATCAGCAGGATAGTAACGAACTGATTGCGGAAAAAGTTCCCGGTGTCACGGTAGACGGACTTCGCCGTGATAGACATGCATTCTCCTTGAGTATTGCAGGTATTAACTAGCCGGCGATTGTACCGCAAATCGCGGCTGGGTAGCAGTCTCTGCTCCTGCGCGCTAAGTATATCTTTGTAAATAGGAGGGGAAATCGGCGATGACCTCTGTTGAGAAGCGACAAGGGAGAACTTGATACATCTCGTTTATCACTGATTGCATTGAGAAAGTGAAAATTAATCTGGATCAATAAATGTTAAATTTGCCCACTTAATGTGATCTATGTTGGATCAAACATAATTCATTATGGGTATATTCTTGCGCTGAATAACCATAATGAGGAAGTGGGTATGAAAAAGTTAGCAGCGGCGGTTGTTATTCTGGGCACGCTTTCCACCGGTAGCGTCTGGGCGCATGAAGCTGGGGAATTCTTTATCCGTGCGGGTTCGGCTACGGTCAGACCATCAGAAGGCGCGGGCGGAACGTTAGGCAGTCTGGGGGGCTTTAACGTTAGCAATAATACTCAACTGGGCCTGACGTTCACCTATATGGCGACGGACAACATCGGCGTAGAGCTGCTGGCCGCCACGCCGTTCCGCCACAAAGTCGGAACGGCGGCAACCGGCAATATTGCGACCGTTCATCATTTACCACCGACGCTAATGGCACAGTGGTACTTTGGCGACGCCAGCAGCAAGCTGCGTCCGTATATTGGCGCAGGTATCAACTACACGACTTTCTTTGACGAAAGCGTAAACGATACGGGTAAAAAGACGGGCATTTCTGACCTGAGCCTGAAAGACTCCTGGGGAGCCGCGGGGCAGGTGGGGATGGACTATCTGATTAACCGCGACTGGCTGATTAACATGTCGGTGTGGTACATGGATATCGACACCACCGCCAACTATAAGCTGGCGGGCGCGCAGCAGCACGACAGTATTCGTCTGGATCCGTGGGTGTTTATGTTCTCTGCGGGTTATCGGTTCTAAACTCTTGCTCAAAGCTGGTCGTCATGACCAGCTTTGTTTCTCGTTCGCGCAAAGCGTTGTCGCCAACGATGATGTGGTATTTGTTTTTGCTCTTTGCAAAACGGCTTGACCGGCCGCTACTCATTACCCCATTTATTCAGGAATACCGCTATATCATCGATCCGCTGTTCATCAATCCCCGCCTGTATGGCCATCTCTCCCTGCGCCTCCTCGCTGATTTCCTCGTTATTCATCAGCCGCGTAATCAGCAGTTGAAAATAGCGCGCCAGGGGCTCACGTTCTGACTCGCTGACGGGCTCGGCGGACTCCGTCGAATACTCATCCGCAATGTCGTAATATTTCAGTGGTACTTCTTCGTGCATAAATCGCTCCCGGGATAGAGGTTGTGCCTGCGTTTACTGCATTGAATACTATCATTCCTGTAGGGCTTTATCTCGGGAGCGCGCTGAAAAAAGACTGTATAGCCGGCACCGGGCCTGGCCGGCCTGTGACGGCAGGCGTAGCGGTATTGACGATCTCTTATTAGTGGCTACAGGTTTTGCAAAGATCCCTCAGATGAGTGGATAGCTAAGAAATAAATTGTTTTCTTTTATTCAATACATGCATGAATTTATTAAGATCCTGAGTGCCTTTTATTTTAAAATCATGCATAACGTTTTTTTTATGCGAGTACACGGTTTTATAGTTGACTTTTAACTCACGGGCTATTTGCATTTGGTTCAATCCAAGACTGAGAGCATGTATTACTTTTGACTGCGCATGGGTTATTGATTTACATGGGCAGTTGATACAAAGATTTACCTTTGGTGCAATATCTTCATATCCTCTTAATAAAAATAAATTTATATGAATGTATATTTTCCCCGTAATCACAGGAATTGAATCGGATTTGTATAAAAATAAACAATCTTTTGTGCAGTTAGGAATTTCACTTTTGGAAGATACGCTTTTTTTCTCTTGAAGAATAAATAGCAAGCTTTTTTCTTTTTTATATTTCAACTCATCATGGCACAAAAAGATCTCTCCAGGTTCCATTTCGGTGAATATGATATGTGCTTGTGCAATGTTGCTTTGAGTGTACTTATCTTCAAAGATAACGTTTTCGTCTGTGGTGATGGACTCCATAACCATTTGTTTTATAGCGTGTTTTGAGTAGACGTTTTTGGTATTGATCAAAATATTAAGCATACATAGATTCACATAGTTATTAATATATGCACTCTGATTTAAAAGAATGCCGGTAAAAATATAGCTGTTAAAAAAGTGAGCTTAATAGTCGCGATCTGCTTTTAAAGTTTAAAATAAGATATTGTAGGTCTGCAAAAAAAGCAACATTTGTCTGCAAAATGAGATTTGAGATATTTTTTCTAAGAAAAATCTTATTTTTCATATAGCTGGGGTTTACAGGCTCCATTTTTGTGAATGTGCTCCGCGATAAATTTTTATTATGCACAAAAAGCTTAGTGTCAATACTTAATTACTGGTAAAATACCAACGGGCTAAAATTTGATATGGATGTCATTTACCGCAATGAAAGAAAATGTTTTTAATGAAATAGTTGAATGGATTGAGTCTCGCCTGACAATAAATCCATCGGTCGAAGATATCGCCCGTGGCGTGGGATATTCGCGGCGTTCAGTTTATAATATATTCCATGAATATGCCGGACTGCCTGTCGGCAAGTATATCAGAATGCGCCGCATGACGCTTGCTGCCGGTAAACTCAGGCTGACTCACCAACCTATTTCATCTATTGCCTGCTCACTGCATTTTGACTCTCATCAAACCTTTTCTCGCGAGTTTAAAAAAGCCTTTGGTCGCTGCCCCAGCCAGTATCGACATTCAGCATACTGGGATATGTCGGCGCTCTATCAGAAGGTGGGGCCGCAGGGCGACAGACTGCCTGTACCCTGGCTTTGTTTTCTCGAAGAGCAAACCTTTTCTGGATACGGCTTCACCTATACGCTCTCCCTGGCCGAGGGTATCTGCGCCAGGAAAAATGTCACCAGGCGGAAAATCGCGGCGGAAATGCCGGGCGGCGAGCGAGACATCTATATCCTCTCTGAATTCTCACCTGCCGCCGATAATCTCTATAAAGTGACCATCGGCAGTTTTATTGGTGCACCAGTAAGCTCACGGGAACGCCCTTTCCGCGAGATAAGGGTCGCTAAGCGGGGTTTATACCTGGGCATGGAATTTAGCGGTAGCTGGGAGGATTATGTTTTACTGTCAAATAATGTTTATATGAAACATCTTCCTGAGCTCGGGCTGTATCGCCGCGAGGGCTACGATATCGAACGTTTTGTTCAGCCGCAAAACGTGACGTCAGGAAACGATCGGCCTTATTACACCATCCAGTATTTTGTCCCGGTGGCCTATCTTTAGCGATTGGCTCACGCTCTCTGCCGCCACTAGTGGTGCCCGCAAGGTATGACCCAGTCAGACCCTGCATTGACACGAGAGACCACAGCTATCCACATTCGTACAGAGTTGGAGGGTAGGCTGACAGCTTTCCTGGTAATAGGTGTTTCGGATCGCGGCTGGAGGCCGCGTCCGGCGCGCCATCGGGAGGGACATACTGGATGTCGGCCATAAAAAAAGCCCGCACAAGTGCGGGCAAAAATACTGGAAGCAATGTGAGCAATGTCGTACCGAATACCTGAGTTGTTTACTCAACTATTCGGTAATGAGAAAGATAATATTTCTCATTTAAGATATCAACCCCAATTTTTGTGCGGCAGCGATCTTTTTACATTGAGGTGTTCATCGGGCATTTACAGGCTGCTATCCCCCTTGAAGCCGTCCCGTTCATAAAAGGATGTCTCTCGGGCGCAAAAACGGCCGATAGCTATGATGTTGGCCGGATGGCCGCAAAAAGAGGTGATGGCGCGGTTTCGTCTGACGCGTAAATACGCCGACAGCTTACCGCTGAAATAACCGCCCGGCCCAGGGCCGGACGGCATGCATCATCAGGCGGCTTTAGTGGCGGCTTTCAGACTGCGGGCGAAGGTCTTTAATTCTGCCAGCATGGCCTGCGGGTCGTTCACGTTGCGCTCGATAATTTTGACGATGGCAGAGCCGGAAATCGCCCCGGCCGCGCCTGCGTCAATCGCGGCGGTAACCTGCTCCGGCGCCGAGATGCCAAATCCTTGCAGCGGCGGGGCGGCGTTGTACTCGGCCAGCTTTTCAATCAGATGATGCAGCGGCAGCGCGGCGCGGTTTTCCGCACCGGTTACGCCCGCCCGCGACAGCAGGTAGGTATAGCCGCGCCCGTAAGAGGCGATCTGGCGCAGCAGGTCGTCATCGGCATTCGGCGGGCAGATGAAAATCGGCGCGATGTTGTGGCGCAGCGCGGCCTGGCGGAACGGCGCGGACTCTTCAACCGGCACATCGGCCACCAGCACTGAATCGACGCCAGCGCGTTCGCACGCGGCGTAGAATTCATCGATACCGGGGCTGAACACCAGGTTGGCGTACATCAGCAGCCCGACTGGAATCGTCGGGTGCTTCTGGCGAATCGCCGTCAGCATCTCGAAGCATTGCGCGGGCGTCACCCCGGCGGCAAAAGCGCGCAGGGTGGCGTCCTGGATCGTCGGGCCATCCGCCAGCGGGTCGGAGAAAGGAATGCCCAGCTCCAGCGCGTCGGCACCGGCTTCAATGAGCGTATCGATAATTTTCAGCGACAGCTCAGGATTAGGGTCGCCGAGGGTGACGAAGGGAACAAACGCGCCTTCCCGGCGAGCTTTCAGTTGTGCAAACAGCGTCTCATAACGTTCCATCAGATTTCCCCTCGCGCTTTTAAAATATCGTGTACGGTGAAGATGTCTTTATCGCCGCGGCCGGAGAGGTTAACCACCAGCAGCTGCTCTTTTTCCGGGTTTTCGCGCATCATTTTAAGCGCGTGCGCCAGGGCATGGGAGGATTCCAGCGCCGGAATAATCCCTTCATGGCGGGAGAGCGCTTTAAAAGCATCCAGCGCTTCATCATCGGTAATCGACACGTAATCGGCGCGACCAATGCTGTTTAAATAAGCATGCTGCGGGCCAACGGACGGGAAATCCAGACCGGCGGAGAGGGAGTAGGACTCCTCAATCTGCCCCTCATCGGTCTGCATCATCGGCGATTTCATACCGAAGTAGATGCCCACGCGGCCGTGCTTAAGCGGCGCCCCGTGTTCGCCGGTTTCGATCCCATGTCCGGCGGGCTCCACGCCAATCAGGCCAACGGCGGTGTCGTCGATAAAGTCAGCGAACATGCCGATAGCGTTGGAGCCGCCGCCAACGCAGGCGATAACCGCATCCGGCAGGCGTCCTTCTTTCTCCAGGATCTGCGCTTTAGTCTCTTCGCCAATCATCCGCTGGAATTCACGCACGATGGTCGGGAACGGATGCGGGCCAGCGGCGGTGCCGAGCATGTAGTGGGCTTTTTCATAGCTGCCTGACCAGTCGCGCAAAGCCTCGTTACAGGCATCTTTCAGGGTGGATGAGCCGCTATGTACCGGGATCACTTCCGCACCCATCAGGCGCATGCGGAAGACGTTCGGCGACTGGCGTTCGATATCTTTGGCGCCCATATAGATGCGGCACTTCAGGCCGAGCAGGGCGCTGGCAAGGGCTGAGGCAACGCCGTGCTGACCGGCGCCGGTTTCGGCGATAATTTCCGTTTTGCCCATGCGTTTTGCCAGCAGCGCCTGGCCGAGCACCTGGTTAGTTTTGTGTGCGCCGCCGTGCAGCAGATCTTCCCGCTTCAGATACAGGGTCGTGCGCGTACCTTCGGTGAGGTTACGGCATTGGGTCAGCGCCGTCGGGCGACCGGCGTAGTTTTTAAGCAGGTCGCTAAATTCGGCCTGGAATGCCGGGTCTTTCTGCGCGCTGACGAAGGCTTCTTCCAGCTGGCGCAGGGCAGGCATCAGAATCTGCGGAACGTACATCCCGCCGAATTCGCCGAAATAGGGATTCAGTAAAGTACTCATTGTTGCTCCTTAATATGCGCGCAGCGTTTGAAACACCGAGGCCAGCTTGCTGGCATCTTTAATACCCGGCTGTGACTCTACGCCTGAATTAAAATCGAGTCCGGCACAGCCGCTTTTCGCGGCTTCCACACAGTTATCGGCGCCGAGGCCGCCAGCCAACAGAACGTTACGCAGATCCTGGCCTTGCAGCAGAGACCAGTCGAAACGCTGGCCGGTGCCGCCCTGACCATTGTCGAGAACGTATTTGTCGACATGATTCAGATTGCGCGGCGGTAGCGTTTCGCCAACGCTGAGGGCTTTCCAGATTTGTACCTTGCCCGGTAATTCGGCGCGCAGGGCGTCGATATAGGCCTGGTCTTCGCTACCGTGGAGTTGCACAGCGGCTAAGCTCAGATTTTTCGCGCGGGCAAACACTTCCGCCACCGGCGAATTGCGGAACACGCCGACATAGCTCAGAGGCGCGCTGGCAATTACCGCTTGCGCCTGAGCCTCGTTCACCGCTCGTGGCGACGTCGGAACGAAAATCAATCCGCCATAGATCGCGCCGGATTCATATGCCACCTGGGCATCCTGGGGGCGGGTCAGGCCGCAGACCTTATTCTCACCGAGCAGCACGCGTTTTACGGCGGCGTTCAGATCGTCATGCTCCATCAGGGCAGAACCAATCAGGAAGCCGTTGGCAAAGTGGCTTAATTCGCGCACTTCAGCATAAGTATGGATGCCGGACTCGCTGATGACCGTGACGCCATGACCGAGGCGGGGTGCCAGGGTGCGGGTGCGGTTGAGGTCAATCGACATATCGCGCAGATCGCGATTGTTGATGCCGACCACTTTAGCCTTCAGCGCAATTGCGCGCTCCAGTTCCTCTTCATTGCTCACTTCGGTCAACACGCCCATGTTCAGGCTATGCGCGACGGCGGAGAGCTGACGATACTGCTCATCGTCCAGCACCGAAAGCATCAGCAGACAGGCATCAGCCTGGTAGTAGCGCGCCAGGTAGATTTGATAAGGATCGATAGTAAAGTCCTTACACAGAATCGGCTGCGGCGCGACCTTGCTGACCATCGGCAGAAAATCGAAGCTGCCCTGGAAATACTTCTCATCGCAAAGCACTGAGATAGCCGAGGCATAGTGCTTGTAGACGCCGGCGATGGCCGCCGGGTCAAAATCTTCGCGAATCAGGCCTTTCGATGGCGAGGCCTTTTTGCACTCAAGAATAAATGCGGTGCGGGTGCCGGCGAGGGCATCGTAAAAATTGCGCTGCGTCGGTACCACTTCATTTTGAAAACTGGCTAACGGTTGTTGTTGTTTGCGGGCTTCTACCCAAATCGCTTTGTCGGCCACGATTTTTGCTAAAACGGTCTGCATTATTTACCCTCTTGCCGCTAATGCGGTCACTCTGTCATAGGCCGCTCCGCTGTGCAGCACATCGATGACTTGCTGCGCGTTGGCCTTCAGGTCTTCGTGTCCATGTAAACGCATCAACATGGCGACGTTGGCGGCAACGGCGGCTTCGTGAGCGGCTTCACCTTTACCTTGTAGTAAGCGCGTAAGAATGTCACGGTTTTCTTCCGGCGTGCCGCCTGCCAGCTGCTCCTGATGATACGGCGTCAGGCCGAAGTCGGCGGCGGTCAACTGGTAGCTCTTGATCTCACCGTTGCTGAGCTCCGCGACCACCGTCGGCGCGTGCAGCGATACTTCATCCATACCGCCGCTATGTACCACGGCGGCTCGCTGGTAGCCCAGCACGCGCAGGGTTTCCGCAATCGGCAGCACCAGTTCCGGACTGTAGACGCCAATCAGCGCCAGCGGCGGATGCGCCGGGTTGATCAGCGGCCCGAGCACGTTGAACAGGGTACGGGTTTTGAGCTGCTGGCGTACCGGCATCGCGTGACGGAAACCGGTGTGGTACTTCGGCGCAAACAGGAAGCAAACGCCCAGTTCATCCAGCGCCTGGCGAGATTTATCGGCATTCATATCGAGATTGATACCGAATGCTGCCAGCAGGTCGGAAGAACCGGACTTGCTCGACACGCTGCGGTTGCCGTGTTTGGCGACCTTCAGGCCGCAGGCGGCAGCCACAAACGCGCTGGCGGTTGAAATATTGATACTATTGCTGCCGTCGCCGCCGGTACCGACGATATCGGCAAACGGATAATCCGGACGCGGGAACGGCGCGGCGTTTTCCAGCAGCGCGGTAGCGGCGCCGGCGATCTCCTGCGGATGCTCGCCGCGTACCTTCATGCTGACCAGCGCGGCGGCCAGCTGCTCAGGCTTCACTTCGCCGCGCACCACTGCGGAAAACAGCTGGTGGCTCTCCTGCTGGCTCAGGGTTTCTGCCTGATACAGTTTTTCCAGAATCGGCTGGAGGGTATTCGTCTGTTCCAGCTTCTGCAGCGCCCAGGCCAGAGTCTGTTCCAGCAGACGCGCCCCCTGGGTGGTCAGAATCGATTCAGGATGGAACTGGAAGCCGCAGACGCGATCCGCGTCGTGACGCACCGCCATGACCATGCCGTTAAAGTGGGCGTTGATCGTTAGTCCGGCCGGGATATTGCTGCCCACCAGCGAGTGGTAGCGGGCGACCGGCAGAGGATTACTCAGACCGGCAAACATCGCCTGGCCGTCGTGTTCAATGCTTGAAGCCTTGCCGTGAAGGATTTCACCGGCCTGGCCGACGTAGCCGCCGTAGGCTTCAACAATCGCCTGGTGACCGAGGCAGATGCCGATAATCGGCAGCTTACCGCGCATGCGGGTCAGCAGCTCCGGCATACAGCCCGCTTCGCTCGGGGTTCCCGGGCCCGGGGAGAGCATCAATACTGGATTGTCCATGGTGCCGATGCGCTCAATCAGCGCCTGCGCCGGGACGGAATTGCGATAAATCACCACGTTATGGCCGTTCGAACGCAGCTGGTCTGCCAGGTTATAGGTGAAAGAATCGATATTATCGAGCAGCAGAATGTCGGCCATTAGAAAATCTCCTTCGCGTGGTGGGCCTGGGCGATAGCGCGCAGCACCGCGCGAGCTTTATTGCGGGTTTCATCCGCTTCTGACTGGGGAACAGAGTCGAGCACGATACCGGCGCCGGCCTGCACCGTGGCGACGCCATCCTGCACATAGGCAGAACGAATGACGATGCAGGTATCGAGGTCGCCATGGGCGGTGAAGTAGCCCACCGCGCCGCCGTAGCTGCCCCGGCGCTTGCCTTCGGCAGCGGCAATGAGCTGCATGGCACGCACTTTCGGCGCTCCGCTGAGGGTGCCCATATTCATACAGGCGCGATAAGCATGCAGAACGTCGAGATCGCTGCGCAGCTCGCCAACCACGCGGGAGACAAGGTGCATCACGAAGGAGTAACGGTCGACTTTGGTTAAGTCGGCAACGTAGCGGCTTCCCGGCGTGCAGATGCGCGCGAGGTCGTTACGCGCAAGGTCAACCAGCATCAGATGCTCGGAAAGCTCTTTATGGTCGGTGCGCATCTCCAGCTCAATACGGCTGTCGAGATCGCGATCCAGCGAACCATCGGCGCGGCGGCCGCGCGGACGGGTACCGGCTATCGGGTAGATTTCAATCTGACGATTGCTGGCATCGTACTTGAGCGAGCTTTCCGGCGAAGCGCCGAACAGGGTGAAGTCGTTGTCCTGCATAAAGAACATGTACGGACTGGGGTTGCTCTTTTTCAGCACATCATAAGCGGCCAGCGGCGACGGACAGGGCAGCGAGAAGCGGCGCGAAGGTACCACCTGGAAAATCTCGCCCGCGCGGATGGCGCGCTGCATTTTACGCACCACGGCGCCGTACTCTTCGTCGCTCTGGTCGCAATCGCAGCGCATCTCGGCTACCGTCGTCACCGGCAGCGGCGCCGGCGGCTCGTTCAGCTGTTGACGAAGCTGAGCGATGCGCTGCAGCAGACGCTGCTTTTCGCTTTCCAGCGGGGTGAACAGGCTCGCCTGAATGCGCGTGTTTTTAGTCTGATGGTCGATAACCAGCAGCGTTTCCGCCAGGTAGAAGCAGTAATCCGGGCAGGCGGTGTCACTTTCCAGCGGCGGTAGGTTTTCAAAGCCGGCGACGAGGTCATAGGCGAACAGACCGCCGAAGAACATGGCTTCGCGTTCGTCCTGCGGTACGGTAATCAGTTCCTGCAGCAGGCGAAAGGCGTCGAATACCGACAGTGAACACAGACGGGCATCTTCATCTAACAGCGCGCTGACCGGCGGGAAAGTTAATACCCGACCGTTTGGCTGACGCTGGTTATTAATGCCTGAAGGCAGAGCGCTGTCCAACAGCTCAAGCAGCGCTCTGCCGTTGGCGGAAAATGCGTGAATAGTGACAGTGTCACCTAGTGCGGTAATACGCAGCGCGCTATCCACCAGCAGCAGGCTTTTCAAATCATCCTTACTGTCGATATCCGCGGATTCCAGCAGCAGGGTGGCGGGACGCGCGCCGCATAGCTGGTGGAATAGCGCCGTCGGGTTTTCCCGATAGATGGCGTCGCTGGTGAGAAGCTCGAGTGCCGGTTTTGATGTTTGCATTGTTTGTTGTCGCCTGTTCGCTGTAATAATTTGTCCAATAAAAAGCCCGCTCATTGGCGGGCCGGGTATCTGTATGCTGAGTGCAAAACGCGATCACGCCGCCCGATAACAGGAGGTGCGCCACCAGCCGTGCAGAGTGATGAGTTGCGTTTTCATTGATGATACCCCTTCATGTGAACTTGCGTACTAGTTAACTAGTCCGAGAGATTAAAGTCAACCCCCGTTTGCAGATTTTCTCTATCAGTCGGTATGATGATGCGCTTATTACTATCCTTAATCCCTTAAGCTGCAGAACATCAGTCAATCTGCTTGTGACTTAAAGTATGACGGGTACAGGTTCATGTCCAGCAGGAGTCATCTTGAGCAACACCAACTACGCAGTAATTTACGACCTGCACAGCCATACCATCGCCTCTGACGGGCGACTGACTCCAGAAGAACTTGTCCATCGCGCGCATCAGATGCGCGTCGGCACCCTGGCGATAACCGATCACGATACCGTGGCGGCGATCCCCGCGGCCCGGGCGGAGATTGAACGCGCCGGTTTACCGTTGACGCTGATATCCGGAGTGGAAATCTCCACGCTGTGGGAAAACCATGAAATCCATATTGTCGGGCTGAATATTGATATCGCCCATCCGGCGATGACCGCGCTGCTCGATGAGCAGAAAGCGCGCCGCCAGATGCGGGGACAGCAGATTGCAGAGCGGCTGGAAAAAGCGCGGATCCCTGGCGCCTGGGAAGGGGCGCTGAAGCTGGCTGACGGCGGCGCGGTAACCCGCGGCCACTTCGCCCGCTTTCTGGTGGAGGCCGGCTATGCCAACAATATGGCTGACGTTTTTAAGAAGTATCTGGCGCGCGGGAAAACCGGTTACGTTCCGCCTCAGTGGTGTACAATAAAACAAGCGATTGATGTCATTCATCATTCCGGCGGTAAAGCGGTCATTGCCCATCCCGGACGCTACGACCTCTCTGCCAAGTGGCTGAAACGACTGTTGGCCCACTTTAGCGAGCAGGGAGGCGATGCGATGGAAGTCGCCCAGTGTCAGCAGGCGCCGCACGAGCGGGCTCAGCTTGCCGCTTACGCCGTGCAGTATGGCCTTCATGCCTCGCAGGGGTCTGATTTTCATCAGCCCTGTCCGTGGATCGAGCTGGGCCGCAAACTTTGGCTACCCGCTGGCGTAGAAGGGATCTGGCGCAGTTGGGAAGTGGCCGTAGAACAAAATTGAGAGGGAAGTATGAGCCAGTTTTTTTATATCCATCCGGAAAACCCACAGGCGCGGTTGATTAACCAGGCGGTGGACATCGTGCGTAAAGGCGGGGTGATCGTCTATCCGACCGACTCCGGCTACGCCTTAGGCTGCAAAATTGAAGATAAAGGCGCGATGGAGCGGATTTGCCGAATTCGTAATCTGCCAAACGGCCACAACTTTACCCTGATGTGCCGCGATCTGTCCGAGTTGTCGACCTATTCATTCGTCGATAACGTCGCCTTCCGTCTGATTAAAAATAATACGCCGGGTAATTACACCTTTATCCTTAAGGGCACCAAAGAAGTCCCGCGCCGTCTGCTGCAGGATAAGCGTAAAACCATCGGTATGCGCGTACCGTCAAATCCGATTGCCCAGATGCTGCTGGAAACGCTCGGCGAGCCGATGCTTTCCACCTCGTTGATGCTGCCGGGCAGTGATTTTACCGAATCCGACCCGGAAGAGATCAAGGATCGTCTGGAGAAGCAGGTAGACCTGATTATTCACGGCGGCTATCTGGGACAACAGCCGACCACGGTTATCGATCTTACTGAAGACGTACCGGTGGTGGTGCGTGAAGGCGTGGGTGACGTGACGCCGTTCCTGTAATGTCCCTGTTTCCAGGGAAGGAAGGGGATACAGCGAACACCATCTTGCCGTTTGCTTTATACTGACATTCAGCGCTGCCTGATGTTTTATCCACTTTAAAAGAAGCTATGATGCCGCCTGGCATCTGTCTGCTTGCCATGCGCCTGCACCGAGGCGCGTGGTAAGTTGTGCTATGTGCGTAATGCAAAGAAGCATTCATCCTCAAGTTCGTGTACCATGTTCGGCCACGCGAGAGGCGTGTCTCTGTTATGTCTGCTGCGGTGACATAAAAAAACGACACGAGCCGATGCATCATTTATTTACAGAACAGGGTGTTAGGTTGAATTCTATCCGACTCCCTGTTTTTCGAAGTATACCAGACGCCTGGGAAGGCGACACCTTAAGGAAGCTCAATGAGCGAGAAATTACAAAAAGTGCTGGCCCGCGCTGGCCACGGCTCCCGCCGTGAAATCGAAGCCAAAATCGAAGCTGGCCGCGTCAGCGTCGATGGCAAAATCGCCACCCTTGGCGATCGCGTTGAAATTGTCCCGGGTTTAAAAATTCGCATCGACGGTCACCTGATTTCGGTGAAAGAGTCTGCGGAACAGATTTGTCGCGTGCTGGCTTACTATAAGCCGGAAGGCGAACTCTGTACCCGTAATGACCCGGAAGGACGTCCGACGGTGTTCGATCGCCTGCCAAAGCTGCGCGGCGCGCGCTGGATTGCCGTCGGCCGACTGGACGTTAATACCTGCGGTCTGCTGCTGTTTACCACCGACGGTGAGCTGGCGAATCGCCTGATGCACCCGAGCCGCGAAGTGGAACGTGAGTACGCGGTGCGCGTGTTCGGGCAGATCGATGATGACAAGCTGCGCCAGCTGGCTCGCGGCGTGCAGCTTGAAGACGGCCCGGCGGCGTTTAAAACTATCAAGTTTACCGGCGGCGAGGGGATCAACCAGTGGTACAACGTCACCCTTACGGAAGGCCGTAATCGCGAAGTTCGCCGCCTGTGGGAAGCCGTTGGTGTGCAGGTCAGCCGCCTGATCCGCGTGCGCTATGGCGATATTCTGCTGCCGAAAGGCCTGCCGCGCGGCGGCTATACCGAGCTGGACCTGGCGCAGACCAACTACCTGCGCGAGCTGGTCGAACTTGCGCCGGAAACCAGCTCTAAGGTTGCGGTTGAAAAAGACCGTCGCCGTATGAAAGCGAACCAGATTCGCCGTGCGGTTAAGCGCCACAGTCAGATGGGCAATAATAATAACAACCGTCGCTCCAGCAGCCGTAATAACGGTAACGGTTAATAATTTCAGTTCCGGCGGTTACCGCCGGAATTCTTCCTCCTGTGACTCCTTTCACACTTCTGCATAAAGACAAAAAACAGGAAATCCCCGGACAAATAACGCAAAGCGGTGCGCCAGGCAACGCCATATACTGAGGCCACTGATTACAAAAACAGGTAGCCTAAAATGGATACAGCAGGAAAACTATCGGCAAGCTATGTGGTTATCGGCGTTAAAGAAAAAATAGGTTATGGCTTTGGTGATTTTGCCTCTAATTTATCGTTCGGTTTTGTTTCTCTGTTCTTACTCTTTTTCTATACCAACATTTACGGCATCAGCGCCGTACAGGCGAGCCTGATTTTTGTTATTGCGCGCGTTGTTGATGCCGCTTTTAATATTCTGATTGGCTTTGCCATCGATAAAACCCACAGCCGTTACGGTAAACTACGCCCGTGGTTGTTATATGGCTCAATTCCGCTCGGCTTTTTAACGGTGCTCTGCTTTGTGCCATTCGGCGGTGAGGCAAAATTCTATTTTGCGCTGATCTCCTATACCATTTATTGCCTGGCGTATACGGCGGTGAATACGCCTTATTCGGCGCTGACTAATCGTCTGACCCAGCATGAAGCCTCCCGCTCATCGCTATCGGTATACCGGTTTGTGCTGGCGATTGTTGGCTATCTGATTGTTTCCACTACTGCCGATATGCTGATTTCCCCGTTTAGCGATAAGCAACTGGGCTACGTCTTTGCGGTCTCTTGCTTTGCGCTGCTGGCGACCTTTTTGTTCCTTGCCTGTTTCGGAATGACCAAAGAGCGCGTTGGCGAGGAAGAGGAAACTCCCGCGCCGACGCTGCGGGAAATGTTGAAGGCGGTGGCAGGCAATGCGCCGCTTATTAACCTCTCGATGTTTACCGTCTTTTTTTATATTGCCTATACCGTGTGGATGGCGATTGCTATTTACTTCATTAAATACATTATTGGCAGCGAAGGTTTTACGTCGACCTTCTTTATGATTCAGTCCGCAGCGTATATTGTCGGAACCGTTATTTCGGAAAAAATCATTGCGCTGATAGGTAAAAAGAAAATGACTCTGGTGGCGCTGTTGATCGGCATTGTCGGCGTACTTATGCAATATTTTATCGCTGGCGACAATATCTGGCTGATTATGACTGGGGTATGCTTGTACAGCATTACGCTGGGGATGGGCTTTGTTTCCATGTGGTCAATGATTGCCGATACCGTGGAATATGCCGAGTGGCACCATGGGGTGCGTACCGAAGGCGCCATCTACGGCTTCTTTAATTTCATCACCAAAATAGCAATGGCTATCGGCGGCGGCTGTGCGGGATGGATGCTGGACTATTATCACTATGACGCGGGTAACATTACTGCCAGCGCAATTAACGGTATTAACGTACTGATGACGCTATTCCCCGGCGCGATGTTTGCTCTCAGCGCCATATTTGTCGCGTGCTATTCGCTGGATGAAAAAACCTATCGCGATATTGTGCAAAAAATCAGCCTGCGTAAACAGAACGCGCTTTAACCTCAGGGAGCCAGAGAGATGAATAACGATTTTAATACCACCCTCGCCGCGATGAGCATCGAAGATAAAGTGGCGCTACTGACCGGCAGCGGCCTGTGGCGTACCGCGTCGCTGCCGCAGCACGGTATCGAAGATATCATTATGACCGACGGTACCTATGGCGTTCGCTACAGCAGCGCGCAGATTGATGGCCGGGAAAAGTGGAGCATGGATGATTTTATTTCGGTCATCACCCAAACAGCAGACCAGGCCAGCGCGGAAGAACCTACCGCGAAAGGGGGAAGCGAGGCGCTCTTCAGCACGTCGCTCCCGGCGACCTGCTTTCCTAACGGTTCCAGCCTGGCCTGCAGTTGGGACGTGGAACTGGTGCATCAGATGGGGCAGGCGCTGGGAAGAGAGTGCCAGCATATGGGGGTTGGGATTCTGCTCGGACCGGGCATTAACATCCGCCGTACGCCGCTGGCTGGTCGAGGCTATGAATATTATGCCGAAGACCCGGTGGTCAGCGGCGACATTGCTGCTGCGCTGATCAACGGTCTGCAGCAGGAGGGCGTCGGCGCCAGCCTGAAACACTTTGCGGCGAACAACTCCGAGTACCGCCGTACGGAAATGGATTCGATCATTGAAGAACGGGCGCTGCGGGAAATCTACCTGGCGGGTTTCCAGCGGGCGATTACAAAATCCCAGCCGTGGACGGTCATGTCTTCGTACAATCGTCTTAACGGTGTACAAACTTCGCAGGATCCGTTTTTACTCACTCAGGTATTGCGCGATGAGTGGGGATATGACGGCCTGGTCATGTCCGACTGGTACGGTATTAAAGATCGCCCGGCATCGCTGATGGCGGGTAACGATCTGGCGATGCCGGAAACCCGCCGCGATAAACAAACTCTGCTGGCGGCTATTGAATCCGCAGAGGTGCCGATGGCGGTGGTAGACCGCGCCTGTCTACGCATGCTGAAACTGCTCGACAAGGTTCAGCGCCATCGCCGCCCGGAAACGCGAGCCGATTTCCCGGCGCACCACGCGCTGGCGCAGCGCCTGGCCGGCGAATCCATTGTCTTGCTGAAAAACGAAGATAGTCTGCTGCCGCTGCATCCGGAGAAAACACCGCGTATTGCGGTGCTGGGTAAACCAGCCCAGGAGCCGGTGATCCAGGGGTCCGGATGCGCGACAACGGTGCCGTATCTGCTCGACCGCCCGCTGGATGAAATTTTCGATCTCGCCGGGGACGATTTTAGCGTCTCATGGGCCGTAGGCGCGCCGGACGATCTGCGCAGCGATGAACAGGCGCTGGCGCAGGCCTGCCGGGTCGCTCAGGAAGCTGACGTGGCGGTGATTTTCGTCAGTACCGCCGTGGGTGAAGATGGTGAAAATGGCGATCGTCAGGATCTGAATATTCTGCCGGTGCATGAACGGTTGATTCGCGAAGTGGCGGCAGTCCAGCCGAATATCGTAGTGGTGCTGGCAAATAGCGATGCGGTGGTGATGCCGTGGCTTGGCGAGTGCAAGGCGCTGCTGGAAACGTTTTTTGCCGGACAAGGAATGGGGCGCGCGGTTGCGGAAATCCTCTTCGGCCAGCGCAACCCTTGCGGTAAATTGACGGTGACGGTGCCCAATACGCTGGAGGAAACGCCGGCCTGGCTGCACTATCCGGGCGAAAACCTGCGCCATCATTACGGAGAAGGGCTTTTTGTCGGCTATCGCTATTACGACAAGCGTTGTCTGACGCCGCAGTTTCCCTTCGGTTTTGGCTTAAGCTATACCCGGTTTGCTTACGATAATATTGCGCTCTCAGCCTCCCGTGTAGGCGCAAGCGAGACGCTTACCGTTTCGTTCGATCTGACCAACTGCGGAGAGTATGCAGGCAAGGAGATAGTTCAGCTGTACGTGAGCGCGCCTCAGGGAGAGCTGATTCGCGAAGTGCAGTCATTAAAAGCCTTCAGTAAAGTGGCGCTGGCCGCAGGGGAGTGCCGCCGGGTCAGCCTGCAGCTGCCTATCGGCGACCTGGCCTGCTATCATCCTGGCCTCGGCGACTGGGTCGTGACGCCGGGGCTCTGGCAGATCCGAGTCGGCGGCTCATCGCGGGATCTGCCGCTGACGGCGGAAATCGAAGTGGACTGCCCGCAGCGGTACGTCCCGCTTCGCGATGATAATTCGCTGCAGCAGCTGATTCAGCAGCCGGAAGCTTTTGCCCGGGTAGTCAAGTTGATTGCCGATAAGAGCCAGATGCCTGCGGAACTGGTCCGTGAAAAACTGATCCGCCTGGCGCCGGATTTGTTCTGCGGGCTGCTGATTGCGCTGACCGAGTTTCTGGCGCTGGATATTGAGCGCGACGAACTTAACGCCGTGCTGACAGGGCGCTGAGCGTTGCCAATGACAGGAGAGTGCGCATGTTTCCTTTTTCAGTGACTCACCCCGGTTCGCTCACGCAGAGCGGACGACAGACGGCGAACAGCGGCTACGAGCTGATTGCCTTCGATGCCGAGAAGCTGAACGTGTTTGCCGCGGAGGTTCGCTACTGCGAGCCGCACTGGCATCCGGCTCCTGAGCTGATTACCGTACTGGCAGGGCGGTTTACGCTCGCCGTCGGCCAGCAGAGCCTGGAGCTGGCGCAGGGGGACATGCTGTACATCAATGCGGAAGAGGTTCATTCCCTCAACGCGGAGGCGGCGGGCAGCCAACTGGTCACCGTTCAGTTTTCGCCCGGCCTGTTTGACGAACTTCACCCCTCGCCGCAGCTGGAATGGAGTACCTGCGGACGATCTTACACTGCGGCGGACAGTGAAGTACATCAGCGGCTGGCGGGGTTACTGAAACAGCTGATCGACAACCCTGCGCCGTTTCAGCGTATCGCCGCCATTTATCTGTTACTGGATGCGTTAGTCTCCGCTGGCAAGCCGACGCAGCGCGGCGAAAGTTCGCTGCGCGACGAGGCGATGATCAAAAAAGGCATAGATTTTATCAATCAACACTTTGACCAGCCGCTGACGCTGAGCGAGGTCGCCTGCCATAGCGGGATGAGCTACTCCTGGTTTTCGCGGCTGTTTAAAAAGGTGAGTCGCTATAATTTTAAAGAGTATCTGACGCTGGTGCGGCTAAACAAAGCCCGCACGCTGTTGCGCGATACCCGTACGCCGATTACCGAGATTAGCCACAGCTGCGGATTTCAGGAGCATAAATACCTGATTGCCGCCTTTAATAAATACTGCGGCGTTACGCCGACCGAATATCGCAAGCGCTTCGTTTCACGGCAAAATATTGTCGAAAGCGAACTGGCGCCGGGGGAGGATTGCCTGTGTCTGCCGCTCAACCATGCGCTGCTTGAGCGGCTGGTGGCTAGTAGTCGATCCCCATCTGCGCTTTGATACCGGCATCAAACGCGTGTTTCACCGGACGTAGTTCGCTGACGGTATCGGCCAGTTCGGTAATTTCACGGTGGCAGCCGCGTCCGGTAATAATCACCGTCTGCTGCGCCGGACGGTTGCGTAACGCGGTAAGCACCTCTTCCAGCGGCAGATAGTCGTAGGCCACCATATAGGTGAGCTCGTCCAGTAAAACGAGATCGAGGCTTTCATCGGCCAGCATGCGGCGCCCGTGCTCCCAGACCGCGAGGCAGGCGGCGGTATCGCTTTCGCGATCCTGCGTATTCCAGGTAAAACCGGTCGCCATCACCTGAAACTCGACGCCGTGGGGTTCGAGCAGATTGCGCTCGCCGTTCGGCCAGGTGCCTTTAATAAACTGCACGACGCCAGCTTTCTTACCGTGCCCGACGGCGCGGGTGACGGTACCGAAGGCGGCAGTCGTTTTACCCTTACCGTTGCCGGTAAAAACGATCACGATACCGCGCTCTTCCTGCGCGGCGGCGACGCGAGCGTCAACTTTGTCTTTTACCCGCTGCTGGCGTTCGCGGTGGCGTTCATCACTCATTGTGCGATTCCTGGTTTGCGGCCCGGCTGGGCGTCAAAAGTCATTCCCGTCTTACGACGACTGTCGTCGCCCATCAGCCACAGGTATACCGGCATGATATCAGCGGGGGTTTTCAATTTTTGCGGATCTTCCGTCGGGAACGCATTGGCGCGCATTTTGGTGCGGGTGCCGCCTGGGTTAATGCAGTTGACCCGCAGATGGCGGTTCTGATACTCCTCGGCCAGCACCTGCATCATGCCTTCGGTAGCAAATTTCGACGCGGCGTAAGCGCCCCAGTTCGCACGTCCCTGGCGGCCGACGCTGGAGGAGGTAAAGACCAGCGAACCCGATTCGGATTTGAGTAATAAAGGAAGCAGGGCCTGGGTGAGCATAAAGGTGCCGTTCACGTTCACCTGCATCACCTGCTGCCACACTTCCGGCTTTTGTTGATCCATCGGGCAAACGTCGCCCAGCAGACCCGCGTTATGTAGCACTCCGTCGAGGCGCGGGTAGTGGATGGCTATTTTCTGCGCCAGCTGCTGGCACTCCTGCGGCGTGCAGGTTAACAGGTCGAGAGTAAACCAGCGGGCGGGAATGCCGCCAGCCTGCTCAATCTCTTGCGCGACGCCGCGCAGTTTCTCTTCATTGCGTCCGACCAGAATAACGCTGGCGCTATAGCGGGAATAGGTCAGGGCGGCTTCACGGCCAATGCCGTCGCTGGCGCCAGTAACCAGGATGATGCGGTCCTGTAACAGGTGACGTTGCGGTTGATAGTGCACGGCGACTCCTCGGGCGATCTGCTGACGATCGCGCTTGCTGTTCGGTATCTCACTTTTGCGCTTTATGCCTGAAAGCGCCCGCTAATGCAATCGGCGAAGCGGAAACTCTTCGCGGAATTAATATCTTGCAACGATTTCATCGTCGCTGAAAAAAACAGGAAGGCGCCTCGCACGCGACACAAAGCACAAAGACTTCTCGCCGACGGCTGATGTACACTGTGCGCCAACGTCAGTGGTTTACACAAGGTGAAAACGTGGAATTAGTTGCTCAATATGGCCTGTTTTTGGCCAAAATCGCGACCATCGTTGTCGCAATTGCGGTTATCGTCGCCATTATTGTTAACCTGACTCAGCGCAAAAAACAGCGCGGCGAGCTGCGGGTAACCAATCTTAGCGAGCAATATAAGGAGATGAAGGAAGAGCTGGCGGTTTCGTTGCTCGATGCGCCGCAGCAGAAGCTGTGGCATAAAGCGCAAAAGAAAAAGCTTAAGCAGGAAGCTAAGGCGTCTAAGGCGCGGGCGAAGCTGGGAACGCCTGAGCCGGACGCCAAACCGCGCGTCTGGGTGATCGATTTTAAAGGCAGCATGGATGCGCATGAAGTCAGCAGTCTGCGCGAAGAGATCACCGCGGTCCTGGCGGCGGCAAAGGCGCGCGATCAGGTGGTCATTCGCCTCGAAAGCCCCGGCGGCGTGGTTCACGGCTATGGTCTTGCCGCTTCACAGCTGCAGCGTCTGCGCGACAAACAGATCCCGCTAACGGTGGCGGTAGATAAAGTCGCGGCCAGCGGAGGTTATATGATGGCCTGCGTGGCGAACAGAATCGTCTGTGCGCCGTTTGCTATCCTTGGCTCTATTGGCGTCGTCGCGCAAATCCCGAACCTTCATCGCTTCCTGAAGAATAAAGATATCGATATTGAGCTGCATACGGCAGGCCAGTACAAACGTACCCTGACGATGCTGGGCGAAAATACCGAAGAAGGGCGACAGAAGTTCCGCGAAGACCTCAACGATACCCATCGACTGTTCAAAGATTTTGTTCACCAGATGCGTCCCGAACTCGATATTGAACAGGTAGCCACTGGCGAACACTGGTACGGCGTTCAGGCGCTGGAGAAGGGGCTTGTGGATGCGGTGGAAACCAGCGATGAGCTACTGTTGGGGCTGATGGATAAACACGAGGTGATCGGCGTGCGCTATCAGCAGCGTAAGAAAATGCTCGATCGTTTTACCGGTAGCGCCGCGGAAAGCGCTGATAAACTCCTGCTGCGCTGGTGGCAGCGCGGGCAAAAACCGCTGATGTAATCCAGACAACGCGAGGCTTCGGCCTCGCGTTTTCGTCAGGGTCGGGCAGAAGTGTTAATCCGCCAGGTGATACTTATCAGACAGTTCGTGCGCGAGGTATTTAAACATATTAAATACCGCCGTACTTTTCGCCGTGGGCAGTCCTTGCTCATCAAGATAAAACTCGCCGCTGAACACCAGCACGCCGTTACGCTGCACGACGTCGGTGGCCTCGATCCCGGCTAACGTATCTTCATGTTCGCGAATGAGTTTGTTGGCTTTTTCCAGAAGCGTCTGGCGATCGATGGGTTGGGTTGTACCTTGCATAAATGCCTCCTGTGATTCTTCGCGGGTAGTCTACGCCGCACGACGGCGAGGGGCAAATTTTCCATTGATCTTACAGGGGTAATTGCAGGCGCCGAATAAACATCAGTTAGTGGCGGGATTTGCTTTTGCATGCTAATAAAGTTGCGTAACGAATTTTATCAGGTACAGTGTGACGCTTTCAGCGATCTGGCAACAGATTTGCTTGACATTCGGCCAAAAATTATTCGTGCTATGTCGCCTGGCAAGAAAAAGCCAGCAAACTCAGCTATCTGGTTTTATGGATGTGAAACCGGTGCAAAGGGTTGATATCCATCGACAACGACGCAACATAGGTTGTGACGTGTCGCCAGTGGATGGTGAATCAATGTGCGATGTATTCCTGGATGAATCAAATTAGGTAAAGGTGAATATGGGTAAAGCTCTCGTTATCGTTGAGTCCCCGGCAAAAGCCAAAACGATCAATAAGTATCTGGGTAATGACTACGTGGTTAAGTCCAGCGTCGGTCATATCCGCGATTTGCCGACCAGTGGCTCAGCATCTAAAAAGAGCGCCGACTCTACCTCCACCAAAGGGGCTAAAAAGCCTAAGAAGGATGAACGCGGCGCTCTGGTCAACCGTATGGGCGTGGACCCATGGCATGACTGGAATGCGCACTATGAAATACTCCCGGGTAAAGAAAAGGTCGTTTCTGAACTCAAACAGTTGGCGGAAAAAGCCGACCACATCTATCTCGCAACCGACCTTGACCGCGAAGGGGAGGCCATTGCATGGCACCTGCGGGAAGTTATCGGTGGTGATGAACAGCGCTATAGCCGCGTGGTGTTCAACGAGATTACCAAGAATGCTATCCGTCAGGCTTTCGAAAAGCCGGGCGAACTGAATATTGACCGTGTTAACGCTCAGCAGGCGCGTCGCTTTATGGACCGCGTGGTGGGCTATATGGTTTCTCCGCTGCTGTGGAAAAAAATTGCCCGCGGTCTGTCCGCAGGCCGCGTCCAGTCGGTTGCGGTACGTCTGGTGGTCGAGCGCGAGCGCGAAATTAAAGCGTTCGTTCCGGAAGAGTACTGGGAAGTTGACGCCAGCACCACCACCCCAGGCGGCGATGCATTGCCGCTGCAGGTAACGCACAACGACGATAAGCCGTTCCGTCCGGTAAGCCGTGATGAAACCATGGCGGCCGTCGCGCTGCTTGAAAAAGCCAGCTACAGCGTGCTGGAGCGTGAAGACAAACCGACCAGCAGCAAGCCGGGCGCGCCGTTTATCACCTCCACGCTGCAGCAGGCCGCCAGCACGCGTCTTGGCTTCGGCGTGAAGAAAACCATGATGATGGCCCAGCGACTCTATGAAGCGGGACACATTACCTATATGCGTACCGACTCGACGAACCTGAGCCAGGATGCGCTGAGCATGGTGCGCGGCTACATTGGCGATAACTTCGGCAAGAAGTATCTGCCGGAGAGCGCGAATCAGTACGCCAGCAAAGAAAACTCGCAGGAGGCGCACGAAGCTATTCGTCCTTCCGACGTCAACGTGCTGGCCGAAACCTTAAAAGATATGGAATCTGATGCGCAGAAACTGTATCAGCTGATCTGGCGCCAGTTTGTCGCCTGTCAGATGACTCCTGCGCAGTACGACTCCACCACGCTGACGGTAAAAGCCGGCGATTTCAAACTGAAAGCCCGCGGCCGTACGCTGCGCTTTGACGGTTGGACTAAGGTGATGCCAGCCCTGCGTAAAGGCGATGAAGATCGTACTTTACCGCTGGTCAATAAGGGCGACAGCCTGAGCCTGGTCGAACTGACGCCAGCGCAGCACTTTACCAAGCCGCCGGCGCGTTTTAGCGAAGCCTCGCTGGTTAAAGAGCTCGAAAAACGCGGCATCGGCCGTCCGTCT
Source organism: Klebsiella sp. K5-306 (assembly GCF_051835185.1). NCBI lineage: Bacteria > Pseudomonadati > Pseudomonadota > Gammaproteobacteria > Enterobacterales > Enterobacteriaceae > Klebsiella > Klebsiella sp. K5-306. The sequence continues at coordinate 46,593 of NZ_JAIFJY010000010.1, read as the reverse complement.
ACCTACGCGTCAATCATTTCGACCATTCAGGATCGCGGCTACGTACGAGTGGAAAACCGCCGTTTCTATGCGGAAAAAATGGGCGAAATCGTCACCGATCGACTGGAAGAGAACTTCCGCGATCTGATGAACTACGACTTCACCGCGCAGATGGAAGACCGTCTTGACCAGGTGGCGAACCATCAGGCCGAGTGGAAGCAGGTGCTCGACAGCTTCTTCGGGGACTTCACTTCGCAGCTGCAAACGGCAGAGAAAGATCCGCAAGAGGGCGGCATGCAGCCGAACCCTATGGTGCTGACCAGCATTGACTGCCCAACCTGCGGGCGCAAGATGGGGATCAGGACCGCCAGCACCGGCGTGTTCCTTGGCTGCTCGGGCTATGCGCTGTCGCCGAAAGAGCGCTGCAAAACCACCATTAACCTGGTGCCGGAAAACGAAGTCCTCAACGTGCTGGAAGGCGATGACGCCGAAACCAATGCATTGCGGGCCAAACGTCGCTGTAAAAAATGCGGCACGGCAATGGACAGCTACCTTATCGATCCGAAGCGCAAGCTGCACGTCTGCGGTAATAACCCGACCTGCGATGGTTACGAGATTGAAGAGGGCGAATTCCGCATCAAGGGCTATGACGGTCCGATCGTTGAGTGTGAGAAATGTGGCTCCGAAATGCACCTGAAAATGGGGCGTTTTGGTAAGTACATGGCCTGCACCAACGACGAGTGTAAAAACACCCGTAAGATCCTGCGTAATGGTGAAGTGGCTCCGCCGAAAGAAGATCCGGTTCCGCTGCCGGAACTGCCGTGCGAGAAGTCAGACGCCTATTTCGTCCTGCGCGATGGCGCGGCGGGCGTATTCCTTGCCGCCAATACTTTCCCGAAATCCCGCGAAACTCGCGCGCCGCTTGTGGAAGAGCTGTTCCGCTTCCGCGATCGTCTGCCTGAGAAGCTGCGCTATCTGGCCGATGCGCCGCAGCAGGATCCGGAAGGCAACAAAACGCTGGTGCGCTTTAGCCGCAAAACTAAACAGCAGTATGTTGCTTCTGAGAAAGAGGGTAAAGCGACCGGCTGGTCAGCCTTCTATATCGACGGTAAATGGACCGAAGCGAAGAAATAACCTCTCCTGAGGGCCGCGTTGCGGCCCTTCATTCATTTCCCAGGTGACTGATCTCCCACGTTAATCAGCTTTTTTATCTCCCGCCTTATAACTGTCTTATTATTTTTTGTTAGTATCTATACATAGTAGATATAAATGATATAGTGGTTATAGCTAATCTCTTTTTTATTATCAAATCGTCTTATACATCATCGTCTTCAGGATACGTTGTGGCGTCTAAATGGCGAGTCGCAGAGAGGCAGAGCCAGACTGGATTGCCAGCCGGATCGTCGCCTGAACGTAAAATGTATTAAGCGGGTTCATTTTACGCGCTATCGGATATCAGCCATGAAACTACAGCAGCTCCGCTATATCGTTGAGGTTGTTAACCATAATCTGAACGTCTCCTCTACTGCCGAAGGTCTGTATACCTCACAGCCGGGCATCAGCAAGCAGGTTCGCATGCTGGAAGATGAGCTGGGAATTCAGATTTTCGCCCGCAGCGGCAAACATCTGACCCAGGTTACTCCTGCGGGCCAGGAGATCATCCGCATCGCTCGCGAAGTACTGTCGAAGGTGGATGCGATTAAATCGGTGGCCGGAGAGCACACCTGGCCTGACAAAGGTTCGCTGTACGTGGCGACCACGCATACCCAGGCGCGCTATGCGCTGCCGGGGGTTATCAAAGGTTTTATCGAACGCTATCCCCGCGTCTCGCTGCACATGCATCAGGGCTCGCCAACGCAAATCGCCGAGGCGGTGTCGAAAGGTAATGCCGACTTCGCTATCGCTACGGAAGCGCTTCATCTCTATGATGATTTGGTCATGCTGCCGTGCTATCACTGGAACCGTTCCGTGGTCGTGACGCCTGAACATCCGCTGGCGTCGCGAGAGTCGGTATCGATTGAAGAGCTGGCGCAGTACCCATTGGTGACCTACACCTTCGGTTTCACCGGTCGTTCTGAACTGGATACCGCCTTTAATCGCGCCGGTTTAACCCCGCGCATCGTGTTTACCGCGACTGACGCCGATGTGATTAAAACCTATGTCCGCCTGGGACTTGGGGTAGGGGTAATAGCCAGTATGGCGGTCGACCCGGTTTCCGATCCGGACCTGGTCAAGCTGGACGCCAACGATATATTCAGCCACAGCACCACCAAAATAGGCTTCCGGCGCAGCACCTTCTTACGAAGCTATATGTATGATTTTATTCAACGATTTGCACCGCATCTGACCCGAGACGTGGTCGATACCGCGGTCGCTCTGCGCTCAAATGAAGATATTGAGGCCATGTTCAAAGATATTAAGTTACCGGAAAAATAACCGCAGAAAAAATGATGGCATCCTCACGGGGATGCCAAAACCTATAATGACCTGAATTTGAATATCTAAACGTTGTCTGAATCACAATTTTCGTTAACTCCTCATACCAGATTTGCAAATATACCTGTCGCGATCAAAATAATGATTAAAGATATCTGCCGGGAAGCGAATTCGCTGGATTAATAGCGCATCCATAATTAAGATTTATCTGTGGTTAGCAATTCTTAGCGATTGGTGGTGAAAAAATGATTAGTGATATCGATTATATGAAGTTTACGATGTCACAGGAACGTGACAAGACTGAGATAGATCCGGTTTTGAGAAGTAAGGCCTGGAGCGCCGTTATCCTTGGGCTTGCGATGTTCTGGAGCGTCATTGCTCTGGTTATCTGCAACGTTTGGTTTCTAAGCTAGAGCACCTGCCAGTCAAAATGGTTGTGTCAGTTTTATGACAAGTGAAATATTGAGAATAATTTCCATCTGATAAAAATAGCGGCAATAAGGAGGATATAATCTTTCTCTTTTTAGATTCGCTCAATAAATTTTCTCTATTGGACTAATCGGCAAAATAATGACGATTAGTCCTTCTTTGTACTCGCGTACTAATACACCTTGGTTGTTGAAGTAAACGCACCTTCTTCAATGCTTCTCAATATTACCACCCTCTATTATTCAAATTTCCTGTCTTAATCCGCTTAACCTATTTTAGCAATTTGAGTTGTTATCAAAGTGTTACATCAAAGATGTGTTATCTTTAATAATGACCCTGAGGAGGATCAGGGGATGCTATCCCTAAGGTAAAGGAGGAGCTATGTCGTCAACCCTACGAGCAGCCAGCAAGGATACGCTTCAGGTTAAAGATAAAACCTGGCATTACTACAGCTTACCGCTGGCCGCCAAAGAACTGGGCGATCTCTCGCGCTTGCCCAAATCACTTAAAGTGCTACTGGAAAACCTGCTGCGCTGGCAGGACGGTGATTCCGTCACCGCCGAAGATATTCATGCCCTTGCCGGATGGCTGCAGCATGCCCATGCCGACCGGGAAATTGCCTACCGTCCAGCGCGCGTTCTGATGCAGGACTTCACCGGTGTTCCCGCCGTCGTCGATCTGGCGGCGATGCGCGAAGCGGTAAAACGCCTGGGAGGCGACACCGCCAAAGTGAACCCGCTTTCTCCTGTCGACCTGGTCATTGACCATTCGGTTACGGTAGACCGTTTCGGTGATGATGATGCCTTTGAAGAAAACGTCCGGCTTGAGATGGAGCGTAACCATGAGCGCTATGTCTTCTTACGCTGGGGACAACAGGCTTTCAGCCGCTTCAGCGTGGTGCCGCCGGGCACCGGAATTTGCCACCAGGTTAACCTGGAATATCTCGGTCGGGCGGTATGGGGCGAACAGCAAAACGGCGAGTGGGTAGCCTTCCCGGACACGCTGGTCGGTACCGATTCACATACCACAATGATTAACGGTTTAGGCGTACTCGGCTGGGGCGTGGGCGGTATCGAAGCGGAAGCCGCCATGCTTGGACAGCCGGTATCCATGCTGATACCGGACGTTGTCGGCTTTAAGCTGACCGGCAAGCTACGTGAAGGCATCACCGCGACGGACCTGGTCCTGACGGTCACTCAGATGCTGCGTAAACATGGCGTAGTAGGTAAGTTTGTTGAATTCTACGGCGATGGCCTCGATTCCCTGCCGCTGGCGGACCGTGCGACTATCGCTAATATGTCGCCGGAGTATGGCGCAACCTGCGGCTTCTTCCCGATTGATGCGGTCACGCTTGACTATATGCGCCTGACCGGGCGCAGTGAAGAGCAGGTGGCGCTGGTGGAAGCCTATGCGAAAGCCCAGGGGATGTGGCGTCAGCCCGGAGATGAACCGGTCTTCACCAGTACGCTGGCGCTGGATATGGGTAGCGTCGAAGCCAGTCTGGCAGGGCCGAAGCGTCCCCAGGATCGCGTGGCTCTCGGCGATGTGCCTCATGCCTTTGCTGCCAGCACCGAACTGGAGGTGAACCACGCGCAGAAAGATAAGCGACCAATCGACTATACCTTAAACGGGCAGCAGTACTCGCTACCGGACGGGGCGGTGGTGATTGCCGCGATCACCTCCTGTACGAATACTTCCAACCCCAGCGTGCTAATGGCCGCTGGCTTGCTGGCGAGGAAAGCTGTCGAGCTGGGCCTCAAACCGCAGCCGTGGGTTAAAGCATCGCTGGCGCCGGGATCGAAGGTGGTTTCCGACTATCTGGCCCATGCAAAGCTGACGCCCTATCTGGATGAGCTGGGATTTAACCTGGTCGGTTACGGCTGTACCACCTGTATCGGTAACTCTGGGCCGCTGCCGGATCCCATTGAGCGGGCAATCAAGCAGGGCGATCTGACCGTCGGGGCCGTGCTTTCCGGCAACCGCAACTTTGAAGGACGTATTCATCCGCTGGTAAAAACTAACTGGCTGGCTTCACCGCCGCTGGTGGTCGCCTACGCTCTGGCGGGTAATATGAATCTTGACCTGACGCGTGAACCATTAGGGACCGGTAAAGAGGGTCAGCCGGTGTATCTGAAAGATATCTGGCCGAGCGGCAGCGAAGTGGCCCAGGCGGTTGAGCAGGTCTCAACGGAGATGTTCCGCAAAGAGTACGCTGAAGTATTTGAAGGGACCGCCGAGTGGAAGGCGATTAAAGTGGATCGCTCTGATACCTACGACTGGCAGGATGATTCGACCTATATTCGTCTGTCGCCCTTCTTTGATGAAATGGGCGTTGAACCTGAACCGGTGGAGGATATTCATGGCGCGCGCATTCTGGCCATGCTGGGCGACTCGGTTACCACCGACCACATCTCACCGGCGGGCAGCATTAAAGCCGACAGTCCTGCGGGGCGTTATCTGCAGAATCACGGCGTCGAACGCATCGACTTTAACTCCTACGGCTCACGTCGCGGCAACCATGAGGTGATGATGCGCGGCACCTTTGCCAACATCCGTATACGTAACGAAATGGTGCCCGGCGTGGAAGGGGGAATGACCCGCCATCTTCCGGATAGCCAGCCTATTGCTATCTACGATGCTGCAATGCTCTATAAAGCGGAGGGCACGCCGCTGGCGGTCATTGCCGGCAAAGAGTACGGTTCCGGCTCCAGCCGCGACTGGGCGGCTAAAGGCCCGCGTTTGCTGGGCGTCAGGGTGGTGATTGCCGAGTCATTCGAGCGTATCCACCGCTCCAACCTGATTGGTATGGGGATTCTGCCGCTGGAGTTTCCGCAAGGGGTAACGCGCAAAACGCTGGGGCTGAACGGCGAGGAGCGGATTGATATCAGCAACCTGCAGGCTCTACAGCCAGGTATGACGGTACCGGTCAAGCTCACCCGCGCGGACGGTAGTCAGGAGGTCATTGAGTGCCGCTGCCGTATCGATACCGCGACTGAGCTGACCTACTATCAGAACGACGGTATTTTGCACTATGTGATCCGCAATATGCTCTAAACCTGCGTCTGATATAAAAAGGGCCAGCATATGCTCTGGCCCTTTTCTTATTAATGCGGCGGATTATTTACTCAGCAGGTGGCCCATTTTCGCCGCCTTGGTATCGAGATAGTGGGCATTTTTCGGGTTGCGGCCCACGATCAGCGGCACGCGTTCGACAATGTTGATTCCGGCTTCGGTAAGGATCTCAACCTTCTTCGGATTGTTGGTCAACAGACGCACCTGTTCAACGTTGAGCAGCTTAAACATATCCGCGCACAGGGTAAAATCACGCTCATCGGCGGCAAAGCCCAGCTGATGATTAGCCTCGACGGTGTCATAGCCTTGATCCTGTAAAGCGTAAGCGCGAATTTTATTCAGCAGGCCGATATTGCGCCCTTCCTGCCGGTGATACAGCAGGATACCGCGCCCCTCTTCGGCAATATGCGACAGCGCCGCTTCCAGCTGAAATCCGCAATCACAGCGCAGGCTAAAAAGGGCATCGCCCGTGAGACACTCAGAGTGTACGCGGGCCAGCACCGGGGATTGCCCCGAAATATCGCCGAAAACCAGCGCGACGTGATCCTGCCCGGTTGCCAGTTCTTCAAAACCCACCATGAGAAAATCGCCCCATGGGGTTGGCAGTTTGGCTTCTGCCACACGTTTAAGCTGCATGTGATTCTCCAGATTCTATCAGCACCTGACTGTGCTTCTGTTTGCCGCTATTTTGCCACAACGGCGCGACGTTCTCCTAATTGCGTACGGTTACCTGCGCGCAAAGCGCACAAACGAACTACTTTCCGTTATGATATTGAGGTCAAAGAATAAGGAGATGAAATGCTGTTGATTGCCAGACGAACCGCCGTTGGCGCGGCCCTGCTATTGATTATGCCTGCTGTGGTGTGGATTTCCGGCTGGAAATGGCATCCGGAACTGTCGGCAGGCATGATGAAGCTGCTGTACTGGGTGACCGAGACGGTGACGCAACCCTGGGGCATCATCACGCACGTTATTTTATGCGCCTGGTTCCTGTGGTGCCTGCGATTTCGTCTGCGCGCCGCGGTAGTCCTGTTCCTGATTCTGGGCGCCGCGATCCTGCTGGGCCAGGGTATGAAGTCGTGGATTAAAGACCGCGTTCAGGAGCCTCGCCCCTTTGTCATCTGGCTGGAACAGGCCCGGCAGGTGCCGGTCACCCAATTCTACACCTTGAAACGCAAAGAACGCGCTAAACTGGTGCATGAGCAGCTGGCCCAGGAGCAGCAAATTCCGCACTTTTTGCGTAAGCACTGGCAAAAAGAGACCGGCTTCGCTTTCCCTTCTGGTCACACCATGTTTGCTGCCAGCTGGGCGCTGCTTGGCGTAGGTCTGCTGTGGCCCCGGCGTCGTTGGGTAACCATGGCGCTGCTGCTGACGTGGGCCGTAGCGGTGATGGGGAGCCGCCTGGCGCTGGGCATGCACTGGCCGCAGGACCTGATCGTCGCGACGCTCATTTCCTGGCTGCTGGTGACCCTGGCGACCTGGCTTGCCCAGCGGTTCTGCGGTCCGCTATCGCCGCCGGGTGAAGAGGCGCAGGATATTAAAAAAAGGGCGGCAGCGCCGGAATAGTGTTGATATTGCCAGCTTCAGGCCGCATATCCTGTACTGGCGTCATGCATTTCCATTTCACCGCTGCGGCGAAAATGATACTTTATAGGGCTGAACGCGGGATTCTTACGCGCAACCCACATAACGGGAAGTCATGTGAAATATTTTCTAATTTTCTTATTGGTGTTAGCAATCTTCGTCATTTCAGTGACGCTGGGAGCGCAGAATGACCAGGTGGTCACGTTCAACTATTTGCTCGCGCAGGGTGAATTCCGTATCTCAACGCTGCTGGCCGTGCTTTTTGCTGCCGGTTTTGCCATCGGTTGGTTGATTTGCGGCCTTTTCTGGCTGCGCGTCCGCGTCTCTCTGGCGCGTGCCGAGCGCAAAATTAAGCGTCTGGAGCATCAGATTGCGCCAGCCGGCGCTGCGCCCGCTGAAGCCGGTGTTCCTGCGGTGAAGGAATAATCATTTATGCTGGAGTTGTTGTTTCTGCTTTTGCCCGTTGCCGCAGCATATGGCTGGTATATGGGGCGCAGAAGTGCACAACAGTCCAAACAGGACGATGCGAGCCGTCTGTCGCGTGACTACGTTACAGGGGTTAACTTCCTGCTGAGCAATCAGCAGGATAAAGCCGTCGATCTGTTCCTCGATATGCTGAAAGAGGATACCGGCACCGTCGAAGCCCACCTTACGCTGGGCAATCTGTTTCGCTCGCGCGGCGAAGTTGACCGCGCTATCCGCATTCACCAGAGCTTAATGGAAAGCGCCTCGTTAACTTACGATCAGCGCCTGCTGGCGGTTCAGCAGCTGGGGCGCGATTATATGGCAGCCGGGCTGTATGACCGGGCGGAGGGGATGTTTAAACAGCTGGTGGATGAAACGGATTTTCGCCTTGGTGCATTACAGCAGCTGCTGCAGATTTATCAGTCAACCAGCGACTGGCAGTCGGCGATTGAAGTGGCGGAACGCCTGGTTAAGCTCGGTAAAGAGAAGCACCGCGGCGAAATCGCCAACTTCTGGTGCGAGCTGGCGCTGCAGCAAATGGTGGGCAATGACCTGGATAAGGCCATGGCGCTACTGAAAAAAGGCGCCGCTGCGGACAAGAACAGCGCTCGCGTCTCCATCATGATGGGCCGGGTGTGGATGGAGAAGGGCGACTACGCCAAAGCCGTCGAGAGCCTGGAGCGGGTAATTGAGCAAGACAAAGAACTGGTCGGTGAAACCCTGGAGATGCTGCAAACCTGTTACCAGCAGCTGGGGAAAATCGACGAGTGGGAAGCGTTTTTACGCCGCTGCGCGGATGAAAACACCGGGGCGACGGCCGACCTCATGCTGGCACAAATCCTTGAGCAGCGAGAAGGAATTGAGTCCGCGCAAAACTATGTGACGCGCCAGCTGGAGCGCCACCCGACGATGCGCGTATTCCATAAACTGATCGATTACCATATTAATGAAGCCGAAGAGGGGCGGGCGAAGCAGAGCCTGGGTGTTCTGCGCCAGATGGTGGGCGAACAGGTCCGTAGCAAGCCGCGTTACCGCTGTCAAAAATGTGGTTTCACCGCGCATACGCTGTACTGGCACTGCCCGTCGTGCCGCTCGTGGTCCACCATTAAGCCAATTCGCGGCCTGGATGGGCAGTAAATTTAAAAAAACGCGCGCTTTAGTTACAACATACTAATAGATTTATCTTCATCATCTCCTCCGGCTACGGTAGCCGAATCGTCCGGCAGACAGGGAAATGCAGCCTGTTATTTTTGCCTTATCGCAGGTAGAATGCTGCCCGTTTACCTTTTTTGCGCCGAACCGGCGCTCATCAACAATTAAGGTCCGGTCATGACGTCTACTGCTACATCTTCTTCCCACGTTGTCACATCTTCTCCCGTCGTCGTTGCTCTTGATTATGATAACCGTGATAAAGCGCTGGCGTTTGTCGACCGTATCGACCCGCGCGACTGTCGCCTGAAGGTGGGTAAAGAGATGTTTACTCTACTGGGGCCGCAGTTTGTTCGCGACCTGCATCAGCGCGGTTTCGAGGTCTTTCTCGATCTAAAATTTCACGATATTCCGAATACCACCGCCCGCGCGGTCGCCGCAGCGGCTGAGCTCGGCGTCTGGATGGTCAACGTTCACGCTTCCGGGGGGGCGCGTATGATGACCGCCGCACGTGAAGCCTTGCAACCTTTCGGCAAAGACGCCCCGCTGTTAATTGCCGTCACCGTGCTAACCAGCATGGAAGCCAGCGATCTACAGGATCTGGGGATTACGCTTTCTCCAGCCGACTACGCCGCGAAGCTGGCGGAGCTGACCCAGCGCTGCGGTCTGGATGGCGTGGTCTGCTCGGCGCAGGAAGCGGTTCGCTTTAAACAAGAACGGGGCCAGGCGTTCAGGCTGGTGACGCCGGGCATTCGTCCACAAGGCAGCGACGCCGGCGACCAGCGGCGAATTATGACGCCGGAGCAGGCGCAGGCAGCTGGCGTGGATTATATGGTCATTGGTCGCCCGGTCACTCAGTCTGCCGATCCTGCCGCTACGCTGCGCAGCATCAACGCATCGTTGAATAAGGAGGCATGATGAGCGATTCCAATAGCCGACTGGTGTACTCAACGGACAGCGGTCGTATTGATGAACCTAAACCGGTACAAGCGCGCCCGAAAGGGGACGGTATCGTGCGCATCCAGCGGCAGACAAGCGGTCGTAAGGGTAAGGGCGTCTGCCTGATTAGTGGGATTGATGAAAATGATGAAGCGCTGGCTAAACTTGCCGCCGAGCTGAAAAAGAAATGCGGCTGCGGTGGGTCGGTAAAGGACGGTGTGATTGAGATTCAGGGCGATAAGCGCGAGCTGCTAAAAACGCTTCTTGAAGCCAAAGGAATGAAGGTTAAGCTGGCTGGCGGTTAATCAATAATAAGGCCACGATAATTATCGTGGCCTGCAATTTTTTGCTGGTGTACTGGTCAGCTAATATAAACTTTAATTTAATTGCTTGCGTTTAAATTATTTACCTACCTGGTGGCCAATAATACCGCCGACTGCCGCGCCGCCCAGGGTACCCAGGGTGCTGCCATCGGTAAGCACCGCGCCACCGAGCGCACCGGCGCCTGCGCCGATAGCGGTATTACGATCGCGTTTAGACCAGTTCGAACAAGCGCTCAGAGACATTGCAACAGTGACGGCCAGAACCACAGCGGCCATTTTTTTGTTCATTGAAGTCATCATTTTTTTTCTCCTGAATAATCTATTCATGGATACAACTTCCCTTAAGCATAGCTTGTTACGCCAGCTCGGGGAGTATTCCATGAAGCTTTAGTTGTGCAGGTGTTGCTCTATTCACGCAGGTGATAGTTACTTCCTGTTATATCGCTAACATTAATTCTACTTTCAATAAATTTTTCAGGCAGGTAAAAAGTCTGAATTCAGCGGTCAGATAAGTCTCAGACGAGAGCTATGCCGGGTACGGCCCGGCATACTGAAGGCAAAGCAGGGAGAACGATCAGGGATGGTTGACGATATTTACGGTTAAGCCGCACTGCGTTAACTGGTTATGCACGGCATCGTTTAGATTGTCATCGGTAATAATGCGGTTGAATCGGCCGATCGGCCCGAGCGGATATGGGTGCACAACGTTGAACTTCGAGCTATCGCTCAGCACAATCGCCTCACAGCCCTTTTCAAGCACCGCGTTCACCACATCGGCGCGCATCATATCTCGTCCGGTAAATCCGGTTTCGGCCTGCCAGCCGTCGATGCCGATAAAGGCCTTGCTGAAGTGAACCTGCTGAATAAACTGCCGCGTGAGAGGACCAACCATGCTTTCGCTGCGCTTCTGGTAGATTCCACCCAGTAGGATCACTTCTCCGGGCGTCTCTTTCAGTAGGTGAGCGATATAGCTGCTGACGGTGATGATAGTGATATCGCCGCGCTCGGCGAGCGTACGGGCGAGCAGGGCGTTGCAGCTGCCGTTTTCGATAAATACCGTTTCCCCGGTGGAGACGAGCGTAGCGGCCCGCGCAGCCAGCTCTCGCTTAATGGCGAAATGGGTCATCATGCGAGTTTCCACATCTTCGCTGTCCAGCGGAACGGCGAAGCCGTGGGTACGTCGCAGGTAGCTCTGCTTTTCTAATGAGTTTAAATCCTGGCGAATGGTGACTTCAGAGACACCGGTCATTTTCGCGAGATCGGCCACGCTCATACGGCCTTTATCGATGACCATTTGCAAAATACTTTGTTGTCGGGCGTTCATAGCAACTTCGCAGTTAAGGGCTGTTTGGGCGAGCGATCGGGCCAGGATGCCCGATTGCGGCGGTGTAGATTATCAAATTTCCCACGGGGCCTTAGGCTGGCCGGGTTTGTTTTCCTGTTCGTCGTTCGAAAGCGCCTGGAGTTCAGCTTTCAGAATTTCGAGGTTATGGATCGCGGAGTGATAATCCCCGGCAACCAGAATATCCAGCACGGTATCGATACGTTGGGCGAGCAGGCGAGCATTCAGATCTGACATGGCGTTATCCTGGTTACAAATGTGAATAAAATCAATGATGCTAAAAACGGATGAAAAAGAGAAGCGAAATAAACGCACAACTTTACTCATCGACGATAATTAGCGGACAACGCGCGGAACACCTACGGGAAGGGCTAAAACGCGGCTCCGGGTAAGGGAGCCGCATTGAACAGTCTATCAGGCGGCAGGGCGCGCAATCACGCTACGGGTTTCCATGCGGACTTCGGCAATCGTGACATCGATAACATCCGTCACCTTATATACGACCTCGCCTTTAATTTGCACGGTACCGCTTTCCTGGCTGCAAACCAGCTCATCGCGTACGGCGTGGAGGAATGGGGCCGGGATAAAGGCAACCGCGCCGTTATCAACCAGTCGAACACGCATACCGCCGCGGCTGACATCGATAATTTCAGCAGCAAAGCGAGTATTAGTGCCGGCCTGCGGCTTCAGATAGCGGGCGTACAGCCAGTCGCCGACGTCGCGCTCCGCCATGCGGTTGAGGCGGCGACGTTCCGCCATTTGCACCGCAACGTCATCCTGCGGACGAGAGATGGTTTCCCCTTTGATAATCGCTTTCAGCAGACGATGGTTGATCATATCGCCGTACTTACGGATTGGGGAGGTCCAGGTTGCATAGGCTTCCAGACCCAGGCCAAAGTGCGGGCCCGGCTCGGTGCTGATTTCGGCAAAGGACTGGAAACGGCGAATACGGCTGTCGAGGAAACCGGACGGCTGCGCGTCCAGTTCGCGACGCAGTTTGCAGAAGCCCTCCAGCGTCAGTACTTCCACCGGATCAACGTGAACATCGTGGGTTTTCAGCAAGGCCGCGAGCTGCTCGGTATTGGCCGGATCGAATCCGGTATGGACGTTATACACGCCGAAACCGAGCTTATCGCGCAGCACGCGGGCGGCGCAGATGTTGGCGGCAATCATCGACTCTTCAACGATGCGATTAGCGATACGACGCGGTTCGGCAACGATATCCAGCACTTCGCCTTTTTCGCCCAGCACAAAGCGATAATCCGGACGGTCCTTGAACACCAGCGCGTGGTTTTTGCGCCATTCGCTACGGCGCAGGCAGGCATCGTGCAGCAGGTTAATTTGCTGCGCGATTATCTCGCTCTCCGGCTGCCAGCCGCCGTTATTTTCCAGCCAGTCGGACACATCATCGTAGGCCAGCTTCGCTTTCGATTCGATGGTCGCCGCGAAGAACTGAATATCGTCTTCGATGGCCCCGTCAGCAGCCAGGATCATACGGCAGGCCAGAACCGGACGAACTTCGTTGGGGCGCAGGGAGCAGAGGTCATCAGAGAGTTCGCGCGGCAGCATCGGAATGTTGAAGCCCGGTAGATAGTTGGTAAAGGCGCGAATTTTTGCCGTATTGTCCAGCTTGCTGCCTTCGGCAATCCAGGCGGTTGGATCGGCGATGGCGACAGTCAGGTGCAGCTTACCGTCAGCGGCCAGCTCGGCGTACAGCGCATCGTCCATATCTTCGGTGCTGGCGCTGTCGATGGTCACGAAAGTCAGCGCCGTTAAATCGCGGCGTTCCAGACCCTCATCAAGCATCTCGGTCGCTACCCCATCCGGCGCTTCTTTTTCCAGATTATGGCGCGCCAGGGTGACCCACCATGGTGCGAAATGATCGTCGCCGAAGGTAATGTACTGGGTGAGCTCAGCGTAGAAACCGCGGTCACCTTTCAGCGGATGACGGCGCATTTCGGCAACGGCCCAGTCACCCTCTTTAAAATCATGCTCTACGCCGCGAGCAGCGCGGCAGGGGATGGCATCTTTCAGCAGCGGATGGTCAGGAACGATGGAAAGACGGTCGTCTTTCTTATGAACTTTGCCGACAAAACGCGTCAGGAACGGCTCAACCAGTTCTTCCGGCTCAGCGCTTTCGCGTTCTTTTTCAGTATTGACCACGGCAATAATACGATCGCCATGCATGACTTTTTTCATTTGCGGCGGCGGAATGAAATAGCTTTTCTGAGAGTCGACTTCGAGGAAGCCAAACCCTTTTTCCGTCCCTTTAACGACCCCTTCAACGCGCGGAGTCTGGGAATGCAGTTGCTGTTTAAGCTGCGCTAGCAGCGGGTTGTCCTGAAACATAATTTCTTATTTTCGTGGCTAAAAGAGCGGCTGACATTTTTACGCGAATATGCCTGCCGCAGCAAGCGCTGTTTCAGCATTTTACGTCTGCTGACATCCATTGCCGAGGGCGATTTTCAGACGATTCATCCAACCGCATAGCCCGCACCAGGCGAGAAGATCGATGGCGGCGGTGCGGGAAAGCCCGCATTCCGTCAATGGGCTTAGGTGGGCGGCGCTAAAACGGTCAGGGGAGCGGGTTAAAAGCTGTACGGACTGTAAAAGCCGGTGCTCGATGACATGCTCTTCTCTGCGCGACTGCGCATCAGGAACGATAACGCGTAAAGCATCGGCAAAATCCGGACATCGCGAGGCCCAGGCGTTGAAGCAGCTGATGCTGCCGTTAATCCGCGCAGCGATCAGCGCCACCTGAGCGGCGAACGGCGGCTGATCGCTGAGGTGGCTCAGGAGCAGTTCCTGCAGATCCAGCGGCGGTTCCTGGGTCGCCAGCAGCGGTGCCAGTTCAAACAGGCCGGGATACTTTTGCCATTTTGCCAGCAGCGACTGACGCTCATCATCGGCATAGCGTAAATCTGAGTCGTCGAGTCCGGGCCGCCAGTCGCTCTCTCGGGCAACGAAAAGCGCCTCTGGCGCATCTTCCTGCTGCGGCATCCCGGGGATCCAGCGCACCGGGTAACCCAGCGCGGCGTGAAAGGCGGCGATAGCGCGCGCCTGGAAGCCGATAAAGCCAATAATCTGATTGATAAGAATAATGTCGCGACTGGTCAGGCCGACTTCGTCAAGCTGGCTGCGGGAGAGCGCGTTGATCAGTGAAGGAGAGCTCGCCAGCTGGCGGGCGTATTGGGTAATTTGCGCCAGGCGTCGATTGCTTTCACGCGAGGAGTCCGGGCCGGGAAGCGGCGCCAGGCGGGCTGCGTAGTGATTGCATAGCCGCTGAACGCCATAAACCTGGGCGACGGTCAGCGCCGTGCTAAGCCGGTCATAGGCGCTAAATGTCTGTAGACGATTTACGCTCACAGAAGCGGGGAACAGGGCATCAGCCAGCCGTCTGGCGGGGGCCAGCCAGCACGCATGCGCCTTAAGCAGATCTTCAGGTAGCGTGAGATCGAGGAGAAAACGATCTTCGACATGGGCGGCTTCAGGGACGAGCGGCAATACATCCACCGGGCAGATTGTTGACTGGGTCTCATGATACCAGTGGTTTTTGCCGTAAACGCGGCGTTGCTCCATGGGCGTTCCTTGTTCGGTATGTGGCAAACCGCCGTTTCGCGGTCATGCTATGCGGAACTATCCTGGCTTAACCCTGGTGCAGGAGAAAATATTGATACGTGCTAACAAATAGCGGATTGGAATAACAGAAGGGTAAATATGCAGAAAAGACCCCTCCTCACGGACGCGAGGAGGGTGAACAACTTATTTGATTTCCAGCTCGTTCATGGCGGCGATGTTGAAGCCGCCGTCAACGTGAACGACTTCGCCGGAGATGCCGGCAGACAGGTCGGAGCACAGGAATGCTGCGCTGTTACCCACGTCTTCAGTGGTGACGGTGCGACGGATCGGAGTGACCGCTTCGCAGTGCGCCAGCATTTTACGGAAATCTTTGATACCGGAAGCCGCCAGGGTACGGATTGGACCGGCAGAGATGGCGTTAACGCGCACGCCTTCCGGACCCATGGCGTTAGCCATGTAGCGGACGTTAGCTTCGAGGGAGGCTTTCGCCAGACCCATCACGTTGTAGTTCGGGATGGCGCGCTCTGCGCCCAGGTAGGAGAGCGTCAGCAGGGCGGAGCCCGGGTTCAGCATACCGCGGCAGGCTTTCGCCATCGCCACAAAGCTGTAGGCGCTGATATCGTGAGCGATTTTGAAACCGTCGCGGGTAACCGCATTAACGTAGTCGCCGTCCAGCTGATCTGCCGGAGCATAGCCGATAGAGTGTACGAAACCGTCAAACTTAGGCCATACTTTTGCCAGCTCGGTGAACAGAGACTCGATGCTCTCGTCTTCCGCCACATCGCACGGCAGGACAATGTTAGAACCCAGCGCGGCGGCAAATTCTTCCACACGACCTTTCAGTTTTTCGTTCTGATAGGTGAACGCCAGTTCAGCCCCTTCACGGTGCATTGCTTGCGCGATGCCCCAGGCGATGGACAGTTTGCTGGCAAGGCCAGTCAACAGAATGCGCTTACCGGAAAGAAAACCCATAGCTTTTAATCCTTATCGTTATTGCGTATTTTTACTTTAACAATCATCTGGTTAGCGTTGTTATTTCAAAATAACTCAAATTTAGCCGGGAATTATATCCCACTGACGACCCCTTGTGTCACGATATTTTTCTGCCATTTGCCACGGTCTGGCGCGCTTTGGCTACCGTGCGTACAAGAGTATACCATCTGATATTGCGGCGATCTGGGGTTAGCGGCGCTCGATTTCCGCCAGTAAAAGCCGGGCGTCCTCAGAGTGCGGGATCAGCTCGCCAGGCGGTTGATTCTGCCACCAGATCCCCGAGCCGGCCTGGTAAATCGTATCCGCCATCCGCCAGTGGCCCCGCAGAACCCATGCGATACCCTCCGCGCCGGGCCGCCGCGGCTCAGCGACGACGCTTACCCGCGAGGCGGCACGCGCGCGCTGGGTCATAATATTGAAATCGAGACCGCGTCCGCTAATGCCTTCGCTGGCAAGAGGCCATTCGCCGGCAAAAGCCCATGGCTGCCAGAGCATCAGGCGCTGAGCAATATTGTCGCCCCGTAGCCACAGCGGCTGGCCCTCAAGAAGGGTGATGACCCGGTCAACGCCGGGAAAAGGAGAAAACGGGCCATCCTTTTCCAGCGTAGCGATACTGGCGCGCCAGAGAAACGGCGCATCTGGCGAGGCAACGCTGACAATTTCACGCGTTTCCCCACCGCCGTTTTTCCACGGCGTGACCGGCAGGGTAGAAAACTGAACCGGAACAATCATCGCAATTTTCGCCTCGGATTATTTACCGTCTTTACGCCAGGCATCGGCGGTCAGCGCCTCGCCGAAATGGCCGGCAATCAGACGTTTTGTCAGATCGTGCAGCGGAGAGGCCAGTACGTCGGCGGTGCTGCCGCGTTCGACCACTTCACCCTGGTGCATCACCAGCACCTGATCGCTGATGTGCTTCATCATGCCCAAATGCTGGGTAACGTAAATGTAGGAGATACCCTGTTTTTCCTGCAGCTCCAGCATCAGGTTAATCAGTTGAGAGCGCATTGACATATCCAGCGACGCCAGCGCTTCATCGCAGACGATCACTTTCGGGCGCAGGATTAGCGCCCGCGCCAGGCCCAGACGCTGTTTTTGGCCCGGTGCCAGCATATGCGGATAATAGCTGACGTGGTCCGGCAGCAGACCAACCATGCGTAACGTTTCGATAATCTGCTTCTGCCGCGCCTCGGGTTCGAGGTCGGTATTGAGACGCAGAGGGAAATCGAGGATTTGCGAAATTCGCTGCCGTGGATTGAGCGAGGTCGACGGATCCTGAAAAATCATGCGAATCTTCTGGCTGCGGAAAGAGAAATCTCCAAACGCCAGCGGATGGTCATCAATCAGCAGTTCGCCTGTGCTGGGTTCGACCATCCCGGCTAGCATTTTCGCCAGCGTCGATTTGCCGGAGCCGTTTTCGCCGATAATCGCCAGAGTCTGGCGCTCGCGCAGGGTAAAGCTTAACGGCTTAACCGCCTCTACCGTTTGCCGGTGAAACCAGCCGGTGCGGTAGCGAAAGGTCTTACTCAGATTGCGTACTTCAAGCAATGTTTCGACCATTTCACTCTTTCTCCATGTTCAGCGGGAAGTGACAGGCATAGAGGTGGTTGCGCGCGCCCACCAGCCGGGGCGTTTCAATACATTCACGCTGGGCGTAAGGGCAGCGCGGCCCGAGCCGGCAGCCGATAGGCAGCTGTTCGAGCAGCGGAATAGCGCCCGGCAAGGTATTGAGCCGACTTTTGTGCGGCATGGCGCTGCCGAAATCGGGAATCGCCCGAATCAGCGCCTGGGTATAGGGATGATGAGGAATCGTCACCAGCTCCTCGCTCGGCGCGGTTTCCACCGTCTGCCCGCAGTACATGACGTTAATTTTGTCCGCCCATTTACTGAGCATCTGCATATCGTGACTGATCAACAAAATCGTGGTGTTGTTGTTTTGGTTCAGCCGCGTCAGCAGGCGGATGATTTGCGCCTGTGTTGTCGGCTCCATGGCGTTAGTCGGTTCATCGGCGATCAGCAGCCGCGGCTGGTTAGCCAGTGCGATGGCGATCATGACCTTCTGACACTCACCATCCGTCAGCTCGTAGGGGAAGCTGCGCATCGCATCTTTATGGTCTTTAATCCCCACGCGGTGCAAGAGCTCAATGGCGCGCCGCTTGCGCCAGCCAAAACGTTGCCACCAGCGGCCTTTAAAGGTCCAGCCGGGGATATTCTGCGTGAGTTGTTCGCCGATACGTTCGGAAGGATCGAGACAGGATTGCGGCTCCTGAAAAATCATCGAGACGTTGTGGCCCACCAGTTTACGCCGTTCGCGCACTGAGAGACGCAGCAGATCGATATCGTCGAAACGCATACGGTCGGCGGTCACCCGCCAGTTGTCTTTGGTGACGCCGCAAATCGCTTTGGCAATTAAGCTTTTACCCGAGCCGGATTCTCCGACCAGGCCGCGAATTTCCCCCTCAGCGAGGGTCAGGCTGACGCGATCGACGGCTTTCACCCAACCTTCGTTGGTTTTGAATTCAATGGTTAAATTTCGGATATCGAGTAACGGCATTATTCCACCCCGGCGATAATTGCGCGGCGGATCCCGTCGCCCAGCAGGTTAACCAGCAGGACGCTAATCATAATGGCCGCGCCCGGCAGCATCACCGTCCACGGCGCAACGTAAATCAGCTCCAGCGCGTCGCCGAGCATCGCTCCCCACTCCGGGGAAGGTAGCTGAGCGCCGAGGTCGAGGAAACCCAGCGCGGCGATATCCAGAATCGCCATCGATAGCGCTCGGGTGATCTCCGTAACCAGCCCAGAGGTAATATTTGGCAGTACCGCGAACCATAAAATATTCAGGGTTGACGCTCCGTCAAGGCGGGCGGCGATAACATACTCTTTTTCCAGCTCGTCGTGCACCATGCTGTAAACCGAGCGTACCATGCGCGGCAGAAGCGCCAGCCAGACGGCGAACATCGCGTGGCTGAGGTGAGGTCCGGCGAAGGCGACCACGATGATGGCCAGCAGCAGTGACGGGATCGACAGCAGGGTATCGAGAATATGGTTCATTACCGCCGAGCGCAGGCCGTGGGTCGCACCGGCAATCACGCCAAGCACCAGACCCAGTAGGGTAGCGCCCAGCGTCACCACAAACGCGCCGCCGACCGTTGGCGCCGCGCCGCTCAGCAGGCGGCTAAGAACGTCGCGGCCCAGATCGTCGGTACCAAGAAAGAACGAGACTTCGCCGTAGCGCGACCATGACGGCGGCAGCAGTTGATAGCCAAGGAACTGCTGATCGATACCGTAAGGCGCGAACCAGCTGCCGAAAACGCACAGTAGCACCAGCGCCGCGCAGCCGTACAGGCCGATCATAGCGGTAGTATCGCCATAGAATTTTCGCCAAACGGTGCGCAGCGCACCCGGCGGGCGCTTCTCCAGATAGACGCTATCGTAGGGCATACCATTCCTTATGTTTCAGTGGGTTAGCCATAGCCCCCAAAATATCGGATATCACGTTCACAATAATCACCAGCGCGCCGATGACCATCACGCCCGCTGAGATTGCGGCGTAGTCCTGTTGGCGAATGGCGTTAATGAGCCAGCGGCCCAGTCCCGGCCAGCTAAAGACCATTTCGGTAATCATCGCCAGCGTTAGCATGGTGGAAAACTGCAGACCCAGGCGCGGGATCACCGGCGGCAGGGCGTTATGCAGTACGTGACGGTGTAAAATCGTCCGCCGCGATACGCCACGGGTGGCCGCAGCTTTGACATAGTTGGTGTCGTACACTTCGCTGGTGCTGATGCGCATCAGACGGATCACTTCCGTTGTCGGCGCCACTGCGAGGGTCAGCACCGGCAGCACCATATGGCGCGCCGCGCTGACGATCATTTCATGACGCCACGGCGAATCGGAAAGCCACGCGTCGATCAGCGCAAAGCCGGTGACCGATTTCACTTCGTACAGCAGGTCGAAGCGCCCGGAGACCGGGAACCAGCCCAGGGTGAGGGAGAAAAACAGGGTCAACAGCAACGCCAGCCAGAATACGGGGATCGAGAAGCCCAGCAGCGCCAGGGCGCTAATCAGGGTATCTTGCCATTTGTTGCGCATAATCCCCGCCAGCATGCCGACGGGGATTCCGATTACCAGCGCGAAGCCGAAGGCGAGGATACACAGCTCCATCGTGGCAGGGAATACCTCTTTAAGCTGCTCGGAGATTGGCTGCCCGTTGATGCTGGAGACGCCAAAATCCCAGTGCAGCACGCCCTCAAACCAGAACCACCAGGCGTTCCACAGCGAGGCGCCCTGCAGCGGCGCGTGAGGCGTAAAATAGCTCAGGCTAAAACCGACAAACGTCAGCAGAAAGAGCGTAATCAGCAGCAGCAGCAGGCGACGCAGGGTAAAAATAATCATGGTTTTTGCACCTCGTCTTCTTTTTCCCGCGAGACCCCGGCAAAAGAGGCGTTGCCAAACGGACTCAGCACCAGGCCTTTCATGTCGTAACGATAGGCCTGAAGACGCAGGGAGGAAGCCAGCGGCAGTACCGGCAGTTCATCAGCAAGAATGCGTTGGGCCTCTTTATAAGCTTCAATGCGCGAAGCCAGCTGCTGGGATGTCAGCGCTTTTTGCAGCACGTCGTCGAATTCACGATGACACCAGTGAGCATAGTTGGTTTGTGAGGCAATCGCCGCGCAGCTCAATAGCGGACGGAAGAAGCTGTCCGGATCGTTACTGTCCGTTGCCCAGCCGGAAAGCGTCAGATCATGACTCATATCCATTAATCTGGCTTCCTGAAAACGCCCTTCGACCGGCACAATGATCACCTTCACGCCAATTTGCGCCATATCCGCCTGGATAAGCTCGGCGGTTTTCAGGGGGCTGGGGTTCCAGGCCTGCGAACTGGTCGGGACCCATAGTTTAAGCGTCAGCTGTTCCAGCCCCAGCGCTTTAAGCCTGGCGCGAGCTTCCGCAGGATTATATTCGGTGATTCTGGCGTCGTTATCATAGGCCCAAGAGGCGCGAGGCAGCATTGAAGCTGCGGTTTCCGCCGTTCCGTAATAGATTGACTGCATCAGACGCTGATTATTGATGGCCAACGCCAGCGCGTGACGGACCTCCGGATTATCGAGCGGCGGCTTAGCGGTATTGAACGCCAGCCAGGCGATGTTCATTCCCGGGCGCAGGGTCAGGCGAAGGCGCGGGTCGTCGCGCAGAATAGAGAGCTGGCTCGCAGCCGGCCAGGCCAGCACATCACACTCGCCGGTCAGCAGTTTTGACAGTCGTCCGGTACCGCCGGAGCCCAGATCGACCACCACCTGCGGCATCAGCGGTTTACCTCGCCAGTAGGCCGGGTGGCGCTGCAGACGAATATATTGCCCGCTGCGGTATTCCTCAAGCTGGAACGGGCCGGTGCCAACAGGTTGACGATCGATCAGCTCCTGACGATCGCTCTGGGCCAGCTTTGCGGCATACTCCGCCGACATCACCGAGGCGTAGTGGGTAGCCAGGTGCCACAGGAAGGAAGCATCCGGTCGTTTGAGGCGAAATTCAACGGTGTGGTTATCCAGCTTACGCACGCTTTCGACGCTGTCGGCGAACTGTAAGCTATCGAAATAGGGGAAGCTGCTGCCGTTCACGTTGTGCCACGGATGGTCGCGGTTAAAAATCCGGCCAAAGGTAAAAATCACGTCGTCAGCGTTGAAATTGCGGGTCGGCTTAAACCAGGTGGTGGTCTGGAACGGCACGTTGTTTCGCAGGTGGAAGCGGTAGGTGGCGCCGTTATCCAGCACCTCCCAGCTTTCTGCCAGTTCCGGGACCAGGCGGTAGGTATAGGGGTCAACATCAAGCAGTCGGTCGTACAGCTGGGCGGCAAGAGTATCGACAATCAGACCGCTGCTGACCTTTTGTGGGTTGAAGGTGTTAACCTGGCCGCTTACGCAATAAACAAAACCGCTATCGCGAATATCCGTGTTAGCAGGCAGGGCGGGCGCGGCAAAAGCTTGCCCGTACAGCATAGACACCGCTGCCAGGAGAGAAGACAATTTCAGGCGCATAGTTTCTTATTGATTATAGAGCAAGGCTCTATCTTATTAATATTAAATAACATTTACCACCACCTTATTGCTTATGGAGATAATGTAAGCGATGGTTGCGTCGGTTATTTGACCAACTAATTCAAATTCATACCGCTTATTAACTTCGAGTATACCTCTTAATTCACCCTGCGTTTGGCAACAGGCGAAGAGACGGGAAGCGCAAATATGAATTTCATCGATTCAAATGCAGAACGGCTCGCGGGCACGTATTGTCGTAAGCATAGCGCTTCTCTGCGCCGCAGACGCCCAGACGTTTGCCACATGGTAGCTTTTTATTTGCGGATTCTCCAGCGAGCCGTGCCGGCACGACCGCCATCAGGATGGTTCGCGACATACGTACGCAGCACCAGGCCGCTTTTTTGCGGCGTGATTTCCCAGCCTTGCAGACGATAGGAATCTTCGGTTGAACGAATAAGCAGGTCTGAAAAGATCATCATGACCGTGAGCGCCGGGGCTTTGTGGCTTTTCATGGTATGAACCAGGCTGACGTGCGCGGCATAGCGGCCAAGCGTTGAGGAATTAACCGGAATCATCTGTATTTTCAGTCCATTGAGTCATCATGCGCCGATGATAGTTCACATCAGTATATCTTACCAGTTACAAATGTTTAACCATGATGACGGCCCGGGCGCATCCAAAACCCTTAACTTTGTCCCTGTCTGCCGCCGCAGGTCATGGTAACCATCCGCGTGACACTGTCACTTCATGTCATTAAGTGGCGTAAATTCATACAGCGCCAGCGCGTTGCTCTCCAGCGAATCGACGAGCTGCCAGCGATCGCTTGCGGGCGTTTCTTCGCTCACGCGCAGGGCCGGGCGCGCCTGGTGCATCAGCCAGCGATACTCTTCTTCATCCGGGCCGCTCTGGCTGCGAAAAGCCTCGAAAAGCGGAAAGAGCGCGCCATGATGCCGATCGAAGAGATGATGTTTGATGCGCCAGCGTCCATCAAGGCCGAGCAGGCGCACGCTCCATGGCTGACTAAAGCGCTGGATAAACGCCTCCTCGCTGGAAAGCCAGGGATTGAAAACCACCGTATTGCGCAGCAGCAACTGGTAATGGCCGTTATCGCGCAGCAGCAGCAAATTTTTTTCGTTAATCACCACTTCGCCCCGCAGCCTGCGCCACAGCCACAAGACCCAATACACCGGTCGCGGCAAACCGTGGAGATAGTGCAGCGCCAGGCTGGAGGTATCAAGCTTGCCGTTAGCGCCGGCTTCCCCTTGCAGCCCGGAATTCAGCCAGAACCCCGCCAGCCACACCTGGTCTGCCAGTCCCAGCAGATTATCCATCAGTAGCGCGCCGCGAAAGAAACGGCCGTTGGTGTCGCGAGTATCGCCGGTCAGGGTATTCCACGACAGTAGCCAAAGCGGTAACAGCAGCTGCCGCTGGCGCAGCGCGCTGTGGAGCTTGCGCATTTTAAGCACCGGGTAATTCTCGCTGGCGGCCAGCCTCTGGCTATCAATCTGCGCCAGATCCAGCAGTTCATTCGCATCTGCCTGGCAGGCAAGAAAATCCGCCTCGGCCAGCAGCGGTGAACAGAAGAGGGGATCGTCCTCCACGTTTTGTGAAAAACGGTGCCAGATCCCCAGCGCCGACTGCGGCGAAAGCGCCTGGAGGATCGTTTTTTGTTGCCGCCAGGCATGCTGGCGCGCCTCATCGCTGGCCTGCGGGGACCAGTGCCAGACAAAACGCCAGCTGGCGAGGGTTGCCGGTGGAAAATGGTTGGCGGACAGGCGCAGAAAACGCTGTAGCAGATCGCCGCGGGTGGTGATACCGGCATGCAGTATTACCGCCCAGCCCATCGACGCCAGCCAGCTAAAAATGCGCTGCAGGTTATACCAGCACGCATACCCGGCCAGCTGCGCATCGTCCCAGCCGGTACCGAACAGGCGGCTACTGAGAAACGGATCGTGAACGTCGATGGCGAATATCGGCAGCGAGTTGTGCAGTTCTTCGAGCTCCTGGCGGACATCCTCGCGCAGCAGGTCATCCAGTTCCCGAACGGTAACGACGATGCGCGTGTGCCGCAGCGGCGTACCGCGCGACGGTAGCTGGCGCACATCAAGATGACGGGTTTGCTGGGGATTGAGCCGCAGCGGTGGGCTATCCAACCCATTGATCTGCGGCGCATTGAGCCGGGAATATAGCCTGTCTATAGACACCGGTTGCCATAGTTCAGCCCGTTGAACGCGTGGACGAGGGGATTCAACCGCCGTTTGCGGATGCTGATGGCGAAACTGGCGCGGCGTCAGACCGTGTTCACGTTTAAACAGGTCGCTCATCACCCGACTGCTGGCAAAGCCCTGTTGCTGAGCGATTTGCTGTATCGATTTACGCGTCATCGTCAACTGCTCAGTAGCTTTACGCAGGCGAAGCCCGGTGATGTATTGCATAAAGCTGACGCCCACCTCTTTGCGGAACAGACGCGATAGCCAGGCCTCAGAAACAAATTCGGCGGCGGCTATCTCCTGCAGCGACAGGCGCCGTTGATAGTTGGCGTCGATTCGCGCCACTACCCGATTTATTCGCTGGCTCCAGCGTTCGGCTCCGCGAGGCGCCTGGGCGGTGAGGGGACGGCTGAAACGTGACGCCAGCAGGAGAGCAATTTCGCTAAGCCAGCGGTTGGCCTCCAGCCGGTAGTGGGCCTGCGGATTGACCAGACCTAGGACCAGCAGCTGGCGCATCAGGTAGCGCAGGGTATCTTCGGCATCGCGGGTTTCGTTGCTGCTCTGGTAGGCAGAGGCAAAAAAATCGCCGTCGAGGCGGGTCAGCCATCCAGCGTTCAGCGACAGCGCCATCACGACGTTCGCCGTCTTGCTGTGCAGGCTCCAGCGGCGATGCCGATTCACTATCGCCAGTTCATCAGCCTGCAGGTTCCGGCCCGACTCGCCATCGCGGAGTTCGACGCTGCCCTCAAGCAGCCATATTAGCGTCAGCGTCTCGTTTTCCTGCTGGCTCAACTCGCGGATATCGCGAACCGTAACCTGAAAGTCGCCTGAATGATGATCCACACCGCCTCCTGAAGACAAAAAACAGCGTGTTGTTTTTTGTCATAACCGTTTTGTATGAAAAACACTCATTAATAATCCGTCACTATAAAACAAAAAAGCGCATTTTAAAGCCGCCATAGATGCATAAACTCGAAAGTGTCGTGCAAACACAACACAGGAATAATAAAAATGACACACCCGATTATTGAGGCATTACAGGTTAATGAGGCGCAGTTTGTCGCTCTTCGTCGCCGTTTCCACCAGCAGCCGGAAATCGGTTTTGAAGAGCATAAAACCAGCGAAGAGGTGGCCCGACTGCTCGGCGAGTGGGGCTATCAGGTCCATCGTGGTCTGGCGGGAACCGGCGTGGTCGGTACCTTACGCGCAGGCGACGGTCAAAAACGGTTGGGACTTCGGGCGGATATGGACGCGCTGCCGATGCAGGAGATGAGCGGCAAAGCGTGGGCCAGCCAGATAGAGGGACGTTTTCATGGCTGCGGCCACGACGGTCATACCACCACCTTACTTTACGCCGCGGAATATCTGGCGCGCACGCGGCAGTTTAACGGCACGCTGCAGCTTATTTTTCAGCCGGCTGAGGAACTGCTCTACGGCGGCCGGGTTATGCTCGAAGACGGCCTGTTCGACCAGTTTCCCTGCGATGCCATTTTTGGCCTGCATAATATGCCGGGACAACCGTTAGGCAAAATAGGTCTGCGCGACGGGGCGATGATGGCCTCATCCGACACTCTCCATATTGAAGTCAAAGGGGTTGGTGGACACGGCGCGCTGCCGGAGCAAACCGTCGACGCTACGCTGGTGGCCTGCCATATCACCCTGGCGCTGCAATCCATTGTCTCCCGCAATATCACGCCGTTTGAACCGGCTGTCGTGACCGTGGGCAGCATCCAGGCCGGGCATGCGCCAAATATTATCAATGACAAGGCCTTAATGAAGCTCACTGTGCGCACCTTAAACGAACAGGTTCGCGAGACCGTACTGCAGCGCATTCACGATATTGCCGTCGCTCAGGCCGAGAGCTTTAACGCCAGCGCCACCATTACCCACGTTAACGGCAGCCCGGTTTTAAGAAACGATCCGGCAGCCAATGAGATGGTTCGGAAGGTGGCGGCTTCGCTATTTGGCGAGGACCTGGTCGGCGAAGTGAAGCCGTTTATGGGCAGCGAAGATTTTGCTTTTATGCTCGAGCGTAATCCGAACGGCTGCTATTTCACCATCGGAGCCGGGGATGAAGCGGATCGCTGTATGGTGCATAACCCGGGATATGACTTCAACGATGCCCTGTTGCTAAAAGGCGCCGCGCTGTGGTGCGCCCTGACGGAACACTATTTGCGTTAATTTCCGCAACGAAGAGGACCCTGCTATGAGTTCTGTATCGCTAAGCGAAGCGCAGTTCGTCGGCACCGATCGCCTGCTGGCGGGTATTGTATTGAGCGTTCTGACCTTCTGGCTGTTTGCCCAGTCGGTGATTAACGTGGTTCCGGCAATGAAAAGCAGCCTCGATATTTCGCTGGAAACCCTGACCCTGGCGGTGAGCCTGAGCGCCTTGTTCAGCGGCTGCTTTGTGGTCGCCAGCGGCGGGCTGGCGGATAAATTCGGCCGCATGCGCATGACCACCCTGGGCCTGATTCTCAGCATAGCCGGCAGCGCAATGCTGGTGCTCTCCCAGGGACCCGCGCTGTTCCTGGCCGGACGCGTTTTACAGGGGCTATCGGCCGCCTGCATCATGCCGGCGACGCTGGCATTAATAAAAACCTGGTATGAAGGTAAAGCGCGCCAGCGGGCGGTCAGCTTCTGGGTCATCGGCTCCTGGGGCGGCAGCGGGCTGTGCTCGTTTGTCGGCGGGGCGATTGCTACCGGACTGGGCTGGCGCTGGATCTTTGTTTTCTCCATCGCGGTAGCGCTGGCGGCGCTGTTTTTACTGCGCGGTACGCCGGAGAGCCGCAGCGCCAGCGCGCAGCAGCATAAGCTGGACATTAGCGGCCTGCTCAGCCTGATCCTTGCGCTGGTGCTGTTAAATCTGTTTATCAGCAAAGGCCACGGCTGGGGCTGGAGCAGCGGAACCTCGCTGACGATGCTGGGCGGCGCGGTGGCGGCGGGGTTATTTTTTATCCGCAGCGGTAGGCGTAAGGGCGACGCGGCGTTGATTGATTTTGCGCTGTTTCGTAACCGGGCCTACAGCGCCGCGGTGCTGTCGAATTTTCTGCTCAACGGCGCCATCGGTACCATGATGATTGCCAGCATCTGGCTCCAGCAGGGGCACCATCTAAGCCCGCTGGAGAGCGGAATGATGACGCTCGGCTACCTGGTCACCGTGCTGGCGATGATCCGGGTGGGCGAAAAGCTGCTGCAACGCTACGGCGCGCGCTTGCCGATGATCGCCGGCCCGGTTTTTACCGCGCTTGGCATCCTGCTTATTTCCTGCACCTTTCTCGATAAATCGACCTATATCGTCACGGTCTTTTTCAGCAACGTGCTGTTTGGCTTTGGACTGGGCTGCTACGCTACTCCGTCAACGGACACCGCGGTGGTCAACGCTCCCGAGAATAAGGTCGGGGTGGCGTCGGGAATTTATAAGATGGGTAGTTCGCTCGGCGGGGCGATGGGTATAGCGGTGACAGCGTCACTTTTTGCGCTGTTTTTACCGCTGGGAATGGCCAGCGCGGCGCAGTATGCGCTGTGGTTTAACGCCGCGCTCTGTCTCGGTTCAATGACGCTGAGCGCGCTGCTGCTGCCGCGCATAGCTCAAAGCTGATGCTTTTTCAGCAGCGCCCGCAGTTGGTGATAGGTTAGCCCCAGTAGCTCGGCCGCCTGCTTTTGATTGTACTTTGCCTGTTCGAGACTTCTCTCGAGCAGGCTTTTTTCTTGCTCCTGCTGGAAAGCGCGCAAATCGAGCGGCAACATGGGGCCGGGCGCCTTTTCTGCTGCAGCGGGCGGGGCAGTTTGCTGCTGGCGGAAGGGGTTAATAATAATATTATCCAGCTCGCGTTCACTGCTGCCGTGACGGTAAACCGACCGTTCCACCACGTTTTTTAATTCACGGATATTCCCCGGCCAGCGGTAGTTCTGCAGCGTCACGGCGGCGCGTTCGCTAAAGCCGGGAAACAACGGCAGTCCGAGTTCGCGGCACATCTGGATAGCAAACTGGGTGGCGAGCAGCATAATATCGCTCTGGCGTTCGCGCAGCGGCGGCAACTGCACCACATCGAAAGCCAACCTGTCGAGTAGGTCAGCGCGAAAGAGCCCATCTTCCACCATTTGTGGCAGATCGGCGTTGGTCGCGCACACCAGGCGGACGTTAACCTGCAGCGGCTGGCTGCCGCCGACGCGCTCGAGTTCGCCATACTCAATCACGCGCAGCAGCTTTTCCTGCACCAGCATCGGCGCGGTGGCCAGCTCATCAAGAAACAGGGTACCGCCGTCGGCGCGCTCGAAGCGCCCCGGATGGCGTTTACTGGCCCCCGTAAATGCCCCGGCTTCATGACCGAATAACTCGGAATCGAGCAGGTTTTCATTCAGCGCAGCGCAGTTCAGCGAGATAAACGGCCCCTGCCAGCGGGAAGAGAGGAAGTGCAGGCGGCTGGCGATCAGCTCCTTACCGGTTCCGCGTTCGCCAATCACCAGCACCGGTTTATCGAGCGGCGCCAGTCTTGAGACCTGTTCCAGCACTTCCAGGAAGCTGTTGGCCTCGCCGAGCAGGTTGTCCTTGTATTCCGCCATGATGAATTTCGCCATTAAGTAGTGTGATTCACCAGGTCACTTTAGCAATGCGTTGGCCAGATAACAACCACTTCTATTAAAATCAATAAGATAAAAAGTTGGCACGGCATTTGTATTAGTGATGGCACAGGCCGGTGCCTGATACCAGAACTATGAGGATTGAAATTATGGGTATTTTTTCTCGTTTTGCCGACATCGTGAACGCCAACATTAACTCTCTGCTGGAGAAAGCGGAAGATCCGCAGAAGCTGGTTCGACTGATGATCCAGGAGATGGAAGACACGTTGGTTGAAGTGCGTTCGACCTCGGCGCGGGCGTTGGCTGAAAAGAAACAGCTGACCCGTCGTATTGAACAGGCCGTTGCGCAGCAGGCGGAATGGCAGGAGAAAGCCGAACTGGCGTTGCGTAAAGAGAAAGAGGATCTGGCTCGTGCGGCGCTGATCGAGAAGCAGAAGCTGACCGACCTGATCGCTAGCCTGGAAAATGAAGCGCAGCTGGTTGATGAAACGCTGGCGCGGATGAAAAAAGAGATTGGCGAGCTGGAGAATAAACTGAGCGAAACGCGCGCCCGTCAGCAGGCGTTGATGCTGCGCCATCAGGCCGCAAGTTCCTCCCGCGACGTTCGTCGTCAGCTGGACAGCGGCAAGATTGATGAGGCGATGGCGCGCTTTGAATCGTTTGAACGCCGTATCGATCATATGGAAGCCGAAGCCGAAAGCCACCGCTTCGGTAAAGATAAATCGCTGGATCAGCAGTTCGCCGATCTGAAAGCGGACGATGAAATCAGCGAGCAGCTGGCGGCGTTGAAAGCCAAAATGAATCAAAATAACCAGTAATGTATTCGGGCGGCACCGAGACGTGCCGCCGCCATCTGCAAGGAGTTCACATGAGCATGCTTTTTCTCGCCATCCCTTTGACGTTGTTTGTGCTGTTTGTTTTGCCGGTCTGGCTTTGGCTGCATTACAACAACCGCACCGCCAGCGGCAGTTTATCGCAAAACGAGCAGCAGCGCCTGCTGCAGCTGACCGATGACGCAAAGCGCATGCGCGAGCGTATTCAGGCGCTGGAAGCCATTCTTGACGCTGAGCATCCGAACTGGAGAGAAAAATAATGGGCGGACTGGATCTGAGTAAAAAACTGTGGCGCATTCCACAGCAGGGCATGGTCAAAGGCGTTTGCGCCGGTATCGCGCAGTACCTGGACGTGCCGGTTAAGCTGGTGCGCCTGATTACCGTACTGGCAATGATTTTTGGCCTGTTCCTGTTTGTGGTGGTGGCCTACATCATTCTCTCGTTTGCGCTGGATCCTATGCCGGAAAGCGAGCTGTATGGTGAAAAAACGCCGAGCAGCGGAGAACTGCTGGCTGCTGCGGATAAGGAGCTGGCTGCAGGGGAGCGCCGTCTGCGTGAAATGGAACGCTACGTCACCTCTGACACCTTTTCGCTACGCAGTCGTTTTCGCCAGCTATAACTGAAAGTTGAGGTTAATAATGAACATGAAATGGCAGCAGGCCGGGCAAAAAGTTAAACCGGGTCTGAAAATCGCAGGCAAGCTGGTGTTGCTCACCGCGCTGCGCTACGGCCCGGCGGGCGTCGCTGGCTGGGCGGTAAAATCCGTCGCGCGTCGGCCGCTGAAAATGCTGCTGATGCTTGTTCTGGAACCGATGCTCAGCCGGGCGGCGCAGCGGTTTTCTAAACGTCGTGGATGGCGTATGTTATGAGTGCCTAAAAACTCACTCTATCAGGATGATAAAATGCGAAAATTGTTTCTGGGTTTAGCGCTGGCGATGGCTTTACCCGCCTTCGCGGCGGAGCACTGGATTGACGTCCGCGTTCCGCAGCAGTATCAAAAAGAACACGTTAACGGCGCGGTGAACATACCGCTGGCGGATTTAAAATCGCGGATTGCGGCTGAAGTGCCGGATAAAAACGATACCATTCACGTCTATTGTAACGTTGGCCGACAGTCGGGCCAGGCTCAGCAGCTGCTGAGCGAAATGGGCTACACGCAGGTGGTGAATGCCGGCGGCCTCAGTCAAATAGCGATGCCGAAAAGCGCCAGCCACTAACCGTCAGCCCCGCCGAAGCGGGGCTATTGCACTTTATTGATTAGCCCTCATGTCTATTTCCCTCGTTCTTCAGGCTCAACAGGATGGCGATGAAGCGACTCAAAACAGAATTTAATGCGCTGGTGAATCGTGGGGTTGACCGGCATCTCCGTCTGGCCGTCACCGGTCTTAGCCGCAGCGGCAAGACCGCGTTTATCACCGCACTGGTCAATCAGCTACTGAATATCCACGCCGGGGCACGGCTGCCGCTGCTTAGCGCGGCCAGAGAAGAACGCCTGCTGGGCGTCAAGCGCGTCCCGCAGCGGGATTTTGGCATTCCGCGTTTTACCTATGACGAAGGGCTGGCCCAGCTCTATGGACAACCTCCGGTCTGGCCGACGCCCACCCGCGGCGTCAGCGAAATCCGCCTCGCTCTGCGCTATCGCTCTAACGATTCGCTGCTGCGCCATTTTAAAGAGACTTCGACGCTCTACCTGGAGATTGTCGATTATCCCGGCGAGTGGCTACTGGATCTGCCGATGCTGGCCCAGGATTACCTGACCTGGTCACGACAGATGACCGGACTGCTGCAGGGGCAGAGGGCGGCGTGGTCGGCGCGCTGGCGGCAGCTTTGCGAAGGGCTGGATCCGCTTGCGCCCGCCGATGAAACCCGTCTGGCGGAGATCGCCGCGGCGTGGACCGATTATCTGCACAGCTGTAAGCGCGAAGGGATGCATTTTATTCAGCCCGGGCGCTTTGTGCTGCCCGGCGAAATGGCTGGCGCGCCGGCGCTGCAGTTCTTCCCCTGGCCGGACGTTGATGCCGCCGGTGAGGCTAAGCTGGCGCAGGCGGACAAACCGACCAATGCCGGAATGCTGCGCGAGCGTTTTAAATACTACTGCGAGAAAGTGGTGAAAGGCTTCTACAAAGATCATTTTCTCCGCTTCGACCGGCAGATTGTGCTGGTGGACTGCCTGCAGCCGCTTAACAGCGGGCCTCAGGCGTTTAACGACATGCGTCTCGCGCTGACGCAGCTGATGCAAAGCTTCCACTATGGCCAGCGCACGCTGTTTCGTCGTCTGTTCTCACCGGTTATCGATAAGCTGCTGTTCGCCGCGACCAAAGCCGATCACGTCACCGTCGATCAGCACAGCAATATGGTATCGCTGCTGCAGCAGCTGATTCAGGATGCCTGGCAGAACGCGGCGTTTGAAGGCATCAGCATGGATTGCCTGGGTCTGGCGTCGATTCAGGCGACGCAGAGCGGGCTTATTGAGGTGAACGGGGAGAAGATCCCTGCGCTGCGGGGGCATCGGCTAAGCGACGGACAGCCGCTGACCGTCTATCCCGGGGAAGTGCCCGCGCGCCTGCCGGGTCAGGCCTTCTGGGAGCAGCAGGGCTTTCAGTTTGAAAACTTCCGCCCGCAAGTGATGGATGTTGATAAACCGCTGCCGCATATTCGCCTCGACGCGGCGCTGGAATTTTTGATCGGAGATAAATTGCGATGACCGAACCCTTAAAACCGCGTATTGATTTCGACGGCCCGCTGGAGGTGGAAAAGGCGCAAATTCTGAAATCCGCTCGCGCTTTTGACGGCGCGGATGCGGAGAAGTTCGCCCCTGCGCGCCTTGACGCGCCGGAAGAAGAAGAGGGGGCGGCGGAAGCGGTAGTGGAGTCGGTGCTGCGGCCTAAGCGCAGCCTGTGGCGAAAGATGGTCAGCGCCGGGCTGGCTATTTTTGGCGTCAGCGTCGTAGCGCAGGGCGTGCAGTGGACGATGACCGCCTGGCAAACGCAAGACTGGATCGCCCTCGGCGGCTGCGCAGCCGGCGCGCTGATTGTCGGGGCGGGCGTCGGCTCGGTAGCAACCGAATGGCGCCGTCTGTGGCGGTTACGCCAGCGCGCGCACGAGCGCGATGAGGCGCGGGACCTGATGCATAGTCATGCGGTCGGCAAAGGGCGTGCCTTTTGCGAAAAGCTGGCCCGGCAGGCGGGTCTCGATCAATCGCATCCGGCGCTGCAGCGCTGGTATGCAGCGATCCACGAAACGCAAAACGATCGTGAAGTGGTAAGCCTGTACGCGCAGATCGTGCAGCCGGTGCTGGATGCGCAGGCGCGGCGTGAGATTAGCCGCTCGGCGGCGGAATCGACGCTGATGATTGCCGTCAGTCCCCTGGCGCTGGTGGATATGGCGTTTATCGCCTGGCGTAATTTACGCCTCATCAACCGCATCGCCACTCTGTACGGTATTGAGCTCGGCTACTACAGCCGCCTGCGCCTGTTCCGTCTGGTGCTGCTGAATATCGCTTTTGCCGGCGCCAGCGAGCTGGTGCGGGAAGTCGGGATGGACTGGATGTCGCAGGATCTGGCAGCCAGGCTATCGGCGCGCGCGGCGCAGGGGATTGGCGCCGGGCTGTTGACCGCGCGGCTGGGTATCAAGGCGATGGAGCTCTGCCGCCCGCTGCCGTGGATCGCCGATGATAAACCGCGGCTGGGGGACTTCCGCCGCGAGCTGATCGGCCAGCTAAAAGAGACGTTGCAGAAGAGCAAAAGCGGCGCGGAAAAATAAGTCGCTTAAGCATTCCCGGCTTGCGGCGTGAGCGCCTTAGCCGGGCTACCGCTCCACAGAAGGCTGTCACTTGTCTCACGGCGATGCGCAGCGCAATCCGGGGAGAAAAGCAGCGGCGATGACGACCGGTTCTTTATTGCCATTTTCCTCTCTGAGCGCATAACTTTACGGCAGAAAGGCCATTTTTCCGCCATACTGTCAATAATTGTTGACAGCTATCTTCACGCCAGCAAATAACTGTCCTATTATTCATCCGTTATTGGCCTCTTTAGGGTGAAAACTCCTATGCGTCTTGAAGTCTTTTGTGAAGACCGTCTTGGTCTGACTCGTGAATTGCTCGATTTACTGGTGCTGCGCGGTATCGACCTGCGGGGTATCGACATTGACCCTATTGGCCGAATTTATCTCAATTTCGCCGAGCTGGAGTTCGCTAGCTTCAGCAGTCTGATGGCGGAAATTCGTCGTATCGCCGGCGTCACCGACGTGCGCACCGTGGCGTGGATGCCGTCAGAACGTGAACATCTGGCGCTCAGCGCGCTGCTGGTAGCGATGCCGGAGCCTGTGCTCTCTCTCGACACCAAAGGAAAAGTCGAACTGGCTAACCCGGCCAGCTGCCAGCTGTTTGGCCAGAGCCAGGAGAAGCTGCGCAGCCATCCGGTCGCACAGCTGATTACCGATTTTAACGTCCAGCGCTGGCTGGAAAATAGTCCGCAGGAGTCCCACGCCGAGCACGTGGTGGTTAACGGGCAGAACTTCCTGCTGGAGATCACCCCGGTTTATCTCGAAGGCGAACACGGCGAGAAGGTGCTGACCGGCGCGGTAGCGATGCTGCGTTCAACGGTCCGTATGGGGCGTCAGCTGCAAACGATGACCATTCAGGATACCAGCGCCTTCAGCCAGATCCTCGCTGTAGGCCCGAAAATGCGCCACGTCGTCGAGCAGGCTCGCAAGCTGGCTATGCTCAGCGCGCCGCTGCTGATCGTCGGCGATACCGGTACCGGTAAAGATTTGCTCGCTCACGCCTGCCACCTCGCCAGCCCGCGAGCGGGGAAACCTTACCTGGCCCTGAACTGCGGCTCCATTCCGGAGGACGCGGTGGAGAGCGAGCTGTTTGGCGACGCTATCCAGGGCAAAAAGGGGTTCTTCGAGCAGGCTAACGGCGGTTCGGTTCTGCTGGATGAAATTGGCGAAATGTCGCCGCGAATGCAGACTAAGCTGCTGCGCTTCCTCAACGATGGAACCTTCCGCCGGGTCGGGGAAGATCATGAAGTCCACGTAGATGTACGAGTGATCTGCGCGACGCAGAAAAACCTGGTGGAACTGGTGCAAAAAGGGCTGTTCCGCGAAGATCTCTATTATCGTCTTAACGTGCTGACGCTCTATTTACCACCGCTGCGCGATTGTCCGCAGGATATCATGCCGCTGACCGAACTGTTTGTGGCGCGTTTCGCCGATGAGCAGGGTATCCCGCGGCCGAAACTTTCTGCCGATTTAAACAGCGTATTGACGCGCTATAGCTGGCCAGGCAACGTGCGCCAGCTCAAAAACGCGATTTACCGTGCCCTGACTCAGCTGGACGGTTTTGAACTGCGCCCTCAGGATATCCTGCTGCCGGATCACGACGTCTCGTCATTAGCGGTTGGCGAAGAAGCGATGGAAGGCTCGCTGGATGATATCACGCGCCGTTTCGAGCGCTCGGTGCTTACCCAGCTTTATCGTAGCTTCCCCAGCACGCGTAAACTGGCCAGGCGGCTTGGCGTCTCGCATACCGCCATCGCCAATAAACTTCGCGAGTACGGCCTGAGCCAGAAAAAAGGCGACGAGTAATTCCCGCCGACCGGCTGCCTGCGCCGTCGGTCGGCATTTCCAGAACATTTCCAGAAAAAGGAGGGGGCCTGGCGGCGAATGAATCTGTATATACTGCGTTTTTACCCTCTTTTTTGCAGGAATACGCATGTGGATCTGGCGTAGTCGTTTTTTTCAGTGGATGAAACTGCTGGTGCTCTCCAGCGCGATCTCTTTTGCGCTGTTCTGGTTTCACCTCCCGGCCGCGCTGCTGCTAGGGCCGATGATTGCCGGCATTTGCCTGAGCCTTCGCGGCGCGGAAATCCGCGTTCCCCGACCCTTTTTTATTGCCGCTCAGATGATTATCGGCTGCATGATCGCCCGTAGCCTGACGCCCTCGATTTTCGGTGTTCTGCTGGCAAACTGGGCGCTGGTGCTGCTGATTCTCTTCTCCACGCTCGCCATCAGCGCGCTGGCGGGATGGCTGCTGGTGCGCTATAGCGCGCTACCCGGCGCCACCGGGGCGTGGGGAAGTTCGCCGGGCGGCGCTTCGGCGATGGTTATTATGGCCCAGGAGTACGGCGCCGACGTTCGACTGGTGGCGCTGATGCAGTATTTGCGCGTACTTTTTGTTGCCGGTGCCGCGGCGCTGGTGGTTCGCGTTGCGCTCGGCGGCGAAGCCCAGGAGATGACTCAGCAGGTCGCCTGGTTTCCCCCGATAAGCTGGCAGCTACCGCTTACGCTGCTGGTGACGGCGGCCGCGGGATGGCTGGGGCTGCGTCTGCGCTTTCCGTCCGGTGCGATGCTTTTCCCGATGCTGATCGGCGCGCTGGTGCAGGGAGAAGGCTGGCTGCAGCTTGAACTCCCTGAGTGGCTGCTGGCGCTGGCTTATGCCGCCGTTGGCTGGAGCGTTGGTCTAAAGTTTAATAAACAGATCTTCCTGCTGGCGTTAAAAACCCTGCCGCAGATCCTGGCATCGATTATCGGCCTGATTCTGCTATGTGCGCTGATGGCTTATGGACTGACGCAGGTTTTACCGCTGGACTTTATGACCGCCTATCTGGCGACCAGCCCGGGCGGGCTGGACACGGTAGCGATTATCGCTGCCGGCACGCGGGCGGATATGTCGTTTATTATGGCGATGCAAACGTTGCGCCTGTTCACTATCTTGCTGACCGGCCCGGCGATTGCGCGCTTTATCTCCCGCTATGCGACGCGGGAATAAAAAAAGCCCCCGTTTAACGAGGACTTACGTTACCTGATGGGGATATTACGCTTTCAGCGCGGCCAGGGCTGCGTCGTAGTCCGGCTCTTCGGTGATTTCATTCACCAACTGGCTGTATACCACCTGGTCGTTTTCATCAATCACGACCACAGCACGCGCTGCCAGACCGGCCAGCGGGCCCGCGGAGATCGCTACGCCGTAGTCGGCCAGGAACTGCGCACCGCGCAGAGTGGACAGAGTCACGACGTTGTTCAGGCCTTCAGCGCCGCAGAAGCGTGACTGGGCGAACGGCAGGTCGGCGGAAATGCACAGCACTACGGTGTTGTTCAATTCTGACGCCAGTTGGTTGAATTTACGTACCGATGCCGCGCAAACGCCGGTATCGATGCTTGGGAAAATGTTCAGCACTTTACGGGAGCCCGCAAACTGGCTCAGCGCGACGTCAGAGAGATCTTTGGCCACCAGCGTAAACGGCTGCGCTTTAGCGCCTGCCTGCGGAATGGTGCCTTGAACAGAAACGGGGTTGCCCTGGAAATGCACGGTTTGTGACATGGTTATCTTCCTGTTTACATATAGTTAACGTCGCGGCTAGTGTATGACATCCGTCATCGGCACGGCAAATCCTTTTAATACTTACCTGCGAGGTTCAGGGAATGCGAAATCTGCGAGTCTATGAAGAAGCCTGGCCGCTACATAGCCCTTTTGTGATCGCCCGCGGCAGCCGCAGCGAGGCAAAAGTCGTGGTGGTGGAAATTGAAGAGAATGGCGTCAAGGGCACGGGGGAATGCACGCCTTATCCTCGCTATGGAGAGAGTATCGC
The DNA here is from genome assembly GCF_051835185.1 of Klebsiella sp. K5-306. Lineage (NCBI taxonomy): Bacteria > Pseudomonadati > Pseudomonadota > Gammaproteobacteria > Enterobacterales > Enterobacteriaceae > Klebsiella > Klebsiella sp. K5-306. The sequence continues at coordinate 9,051 of NZ_JAIFJY010000010.1, read as the reverse complement.
CTCGGTGATGGCGCAGATTATGGCGATCGGCGAACAGATTGAGCGGGGCGTCACTCGAGAGCAGATTCAACGCCTGCTGCCGCCAGGGGCCGCGCGTAATGCAGTGGACTGCGCGCTCTGGGACTGGCAGGCGCGCAGCGCGGGTAAAAGCATCTCGCAGCTGTTAGGCGTGACGCTGCCCAAGCGGGTGGTTACGGCGCAAACGGTGGTGATCGGCACCCCCGACCAGATGGCGGCCAGCGCGTCGGCCCTGTGGGAGAAAGGTGCCACGCTGCTGAAAGTGAAGCTTGATGACCATCTGATTAGCGAGCGGTTAATTGCCATTCGCGAGGCGGTTCCGCAGGCAACGCTCATCGTCGATGCCAATGAAGCCTGGCGCAGCGACGGTCTGGCCGAGCGCTGTCAGCTGCTGGCGGACGTCGGCGTCGCGATGCTGGAGCAACCCCTTCCGGCTGGGGCCGATGAAGCGCTGGCGAATTTTATCCATCCGCTGCCTATTTGCGCTGATGAGAGCTGCCATACTCGCGATAGCCTGGCGGCGCTGCGCGGCCGCTATGAAATGGTTAATATCAAGCTGGATAAGACCGGTGGTCTGACTGAAGCGCTGCTGCTGGCGGAGGAGGCAGAACGCCTGGGGTTTGCGCGGATGCTGGGCTGTATGCTGTGTACGTCGAGAGCGATTAGCGCGGCGCTACCGCTGGCGCCGCTGGCCCGTTTTGCCGATCTTGATGGTCCAACATGGCTGGCCGTGGATGTCGAGCCGGCGCTGCACTTCAGCACCGGGGTGCTTCATCTCTGAGAGTGCCAGTGCAGCAGCTCCGTCATGGCCTGCAGATATTTCTCCGTTGCTTCGTCGGCGGATATTGCCGGGAATTCGGCGGTGATACAGGGCAGGCCGATATCGGCGCACCAGCTGCCAAAAGAACCGGGCGTTTCATAGCCGACGCTACCCACCAGCGGCAGGCTAAACGCATCGGCCAGCCAGTGCCCCAGTTCGCTCTGGCCGGGGTCTTCAATGCAGGCCAGGGGATCGTGAAATGAGATTACCCATGCCGGGTGGATCTGATGGATCAACTGGCACAGCGCCCGGGTCTCGGGTTCCGAACCTGGCTTTTCGCCGGTGAGTAGAACGACATCGCGCTGCTCTGCCGCGCTGTTCCAGCGGTAGACGGTTTCTCCTTCCTTCCAGTTCGCCGCTGGAAAATTCCGGTTCAGGTCGATACCGCGTGCGTTAGCCCGCAGCCCCAGCTGACAGCCGTCAGGGTTGACCGCCAGCACTACGTGATGACGGCGCAGCTCTGGCTTGAGGGTTCGTAGCGCACAGGAGAGGGTGACGATGGAGGCGTTTTCATCGCCGTGAGTACCGGCAAGGATCAGGCCGCTACGGCTATCGGCCAGCGGCGCCGGAAACCACAGCAGCGGCGCGCCCAGGTAAGACTGGCCGTAGCGTTGAGTTCCAGGCGGAAAATCACCGCGCTGGGGGCGAGGACGAGAAACGGGCATAGGGCATCCTGTTATCAGGTTATTTTTCAGCAGTGTTGTGTAAAACCGTCCCGGAATCAAATAGTTTCCAGCAATGTTGAAATCAGCATATATGTCAACTTTCTTTCACAAGCTGTTTGCAATTTCAGGTGATGAAACAAATAATTATCGCACTGCCAGCTCTGGTTTTTTTATTTTAAAGGGGATCTTATGAAGTATCCTGTCAAATTGACATGCGGCGCGCTGTGGTTAGCCAGCGTCTCTTCTCTTGCCTGGGCGGCGGATGTCCCGCCCGGCACCGTATTAGCCGAAAAACAGGTGCTGGTGCGGCACATAAAAGATGAGCCCGCCACCTTAGATCCCGCGAAAGCCGTAGGCCTGCCTGAAATTCAGGTTATCCGCGATCTTTTTGAAGGTTTAGTCAATCAGGATGAGAAAGGCAACCTAATACCAGGCGTGGCGACTCGCTGGCAGAGCAATGATAACCGCGTCTGGACGTTTACCCTGCGCGATAATGCCCGCTGGTCCGATGGAACGCCGGTGACGGCAGAAGATTTTGTCTATAGCTGGCGGCGGCTGGTTGACCCCAAAACCACTTCACCCTTTGCCTGGTTTGCGGCGCTGGCCGGTATCGCCAATGCGCAAAATATCATTGATGGTAAAGCCGCGCCGGATACCCTTGGCGTCACCGCCGTAGACGCGAGAACGCTGCGCGTTCAGCTGGATAAACCGCTGCCGTGGTTCAGCAATCTGACCGCCAGCTTTGCGTTTTATCCGGTCCAGAAGGCGAATGTTGAGAGCGGCGACAGCTGGACCCGTCCGGGAAGCCTGATTGGCAACGGCGCGTACGTTTTAAAGGATCGCGTGGTGAATGAAAAACTGGTGGTGGTTCCCAATACGCACTACTGGGACAACGGCAAAACGGTGATCCAGCAGGTCACGTTTACGCCCATTAATCAGGAGTCAGCGGCAACTAAGCGCTATCTGGCCGGTGATATCGATATTACCGAGTCGTTCCCGAAAAATATGTATCAGAAGCTGATGAAGGATATTCCGGGGCAGGTTTACACTCCGCCACAGCTGGGCACCTATTATTACGCATTTAACACACAGAAAGGGCCAACCGCCGATGAGCGCGTCCGCCTGGCGTTGAGTATGACTATCGACCGCCGTCTGATGGCGGAAAAAATTCTGGGTACTGGTGAGAAACCGGCCTGGCGTTTTACTCCGGATGTCACTGCCGGCTTCACTCCCCAGCCGTCGCAAATCGAGAGCATGAGCCAGGCTGAGCTGAATGCCCAGGCCAAAGCGCTGCTGCAGGCGGCGGGCTACGGCCCGGGTCGCCCGCTGAAGCTCAGCCTGTTGTATAACACCTCGGAGAATCATCAGAAAATCGCCATTGCGGTAGCGTCTATGTGGAAGAAGAATCTTGGCGTCGACGTGAAGCTGCAAAATCAGGAGTGGAAGACCTATATCGACAGCCGTAATACCGGCAACTTCGATGTGATTCGCGCTTCGTGGGTGGGGGATTACAATGAACCTTCAACGTTCCTGTCGCTGCTAACCTCGACGCACAGCGGTAATATCTCCCGCTTCAACGATCCGGCCTACGACAAAATTCTCACTCAGGCGGCGCTGGAAACGTCGGAAAAGGCGCGCAATGACGATTACAACGCGGCGGAAAAAATCATTATGGCGAAAGCGCCTATCGCGCCGATTTACCAGTATACCAACGGGCGACTGATTAAACCGTGGCTGAAAGGGTATCCGATTGCCAATCCGGAAGACGTCGCCTATAGCCGCACGATGTATATCGTGAAGCACTGATGAGCACCGGTTGCCTGCGGGCGTCAGGCAACCATCACATCTCTCCAGAGCGCGGCCCGCAGCGCCAGCTAACCTGTATTCTATTTCCCGACGCAGCGGCAAACCTCACTTTCGCCAGCTCTCACTCTCCTGGTCAATGAACAGCGTAGAGGCCATCAGATATCATTTTTAAAATCTATATTTATCCTATCTGAAATTATTGATATCTATATTTATCGTCGGGGTTGGGCTGGCTGATGGCTTGCGAGCGGTCAAACGTACTCAACATATCTTTTTGGATACGCGCAATCTTTTCCGCCTCGGGAATGGCCTGATTGCCTTCGCTCATTGATTAGCATCAATAAACTCCGTTTGTTTATATGTGAATTTAATATTTATTCATTTGTGAGATGTGAATTCTTTATTTATCGCAGTCAGATGATGAATGTTTTTGTTGATTTTGTGCGCATGATGCTTATTATTTTTTGTATTTTCATTTAAATGCTTAAGCAAAGTCTTATATTTGGCCTGAATACGGATGAGTTGCTCTATTCTGATGTCTGGCCCTGCGATGATTGTGCAAAGAAAATCGTTATGTTTGACCCATACGCCTCCAGGGAAGGAAGCGCTATGGCCAGGATATTGCGAGTGCGGCTGTAAGGCGGCCTCTGATTTAAGCTGAGGCTGCACGTCAGAGGGGCGCGAATAGCGGCGTCGCATTTCTGCTTATGCGCTGCATCGTTACTGGCTTAAGTAATGGCAAAGCGGGGCGTCTTTTATCTGGAAGATAAAAAAATTCAACGCCAATGGGAGCTCTTTTTAGCTGCGCGTTTTCATAATGTCGTGCAGAAGAGCGTTTATCTGGGCTGAGCAGGCGCTAAAAGAACGGGCGGGAAATAATCTGCGTCAGAGTGTCTAAGTTTTTAAAGGCCTTGAGTACGAGCAGGATGCATGCGTGAAACTTTAACTTCATGCCATTCTGGCGATACATCAATTATCCCGCGCCCTCAAATACAGACTTTGATATCGCTATATTCAGAAAGGCGTTTGAATAAATTCTAAAAGACGCTGCGTTGACTCAGAAATTATGTGCCGAAATGAACACGCTGGCCCCTGAATTAATCGGGTGCGTTGTTTAATCAATTATCCGGAAATGGCTGATGTTGGTAAATATCAACACCGCTTCGCGAAAGGCAAGCCGCAGTACTGGAAACAGAGAGTACTCGTTGTTTTCTGTTTAAACAACAACCTGATCCGGGCGTGCTGTTGGGGTGAGATGAATCCCTTTCTGGATATGGAGGCGCTTTCTGTCGCCCCGTCAGGCGAGGGTCTGTAAGCGTTATAGAAAAGTTTAAGGGTGAGGGCCGTCAATCGGAAAATAGCGCGGAGCAGCCCGACAAAGCCCTGGAAGACACGGACGTGACCCTGTCGCAGGTGGGTCTGATATCAAAAGCGTAATACAGGAGCAGGGATGAAAACAGTACGACCGTTATGGGGACGGGGGCAGATGATCTCTCCCCAACATTTTCAGCAGGAAACCGCGCAATCGGCCTGGCAGACAGAGTATGTCGCCCGGCTGGGGGCGATTCATCCCTGGGGAGTGGCGCGGGCGGAGTTTAATACCGCGCTGCTGAAGCAGGGGAAACTGAAAGCCGACCACCTGTGTGTGCGTTTCGCCGACGGCACGCTCATTGATAGCGATAACGCCGATGCGTTGCCGCCGGTGATGAACCTGCCGGAAACAGAACATCACGAACTGACGGTGGTTCTGGCGCTGCCCCATGAGCATGAGAACGGTGGCAACTGTCTGCAACCGGAGCAGAGAGCGGAGCGTCCCGTGCGCTGGCGTCTGGCCTGGCGGGAGGTGCGAAACCGCTATGGGGAGGACTGCCGCCAGATTGCGGTAATGCAGCCGGAGCTGACGCTGCGTGCGGCCGATAGCGACAACGCTGATTACCAGACCGTCGCCGCGATCCGTCTTACGCGCGATAGCCAGGGACACTGGTCGCAGGACGAGTCTTTTCTGCCGCCGCTGCTTAACGTACAGGCCAGCCGTTGGTTGAGGGAACAGACCGAACAGTTGACGGGTCAGCTCCGTGCGCGCCTGCAGCGCCTGATGTCTATGCGTCGGGAAAGCAACGAGCGAATGGCCGACTTCGCGGTAGCGGACGTGTCGCTGTTCTGGCTGCTGAGTGCGCTCAACAGCGCTGAGCCGTTGCTCGGCCATTTTGTTCGTCATCCGCAGGTGCATCCGGAACGTCTGTATACAGCGTTGGCCGGTCTGGCAGGTAGCCTGCTGACCTTTTCTCTTGAACACACTACAGCCGATATTCCGGCCTATCGTCATGAGCAGTTAACGGCGGTCTTTCCTCCATTGTTTGACTTGCTGGGGGTACTGCTGGAAGCCAGTCTGCCATCGAGGGTGGTGGCGATTGACATGGTTCATGATGAACGACGCAAGCGCTGGCATGCCCGTCTGCACGATCCACGACTGCGTGAAGAGGCGGATTTTTATCTCTCGGTACGATCGGCACTGCCGGTAGCGCAGCTGCTGGAGCAGTTTCCGCTTCAGTGCAAAGCGGGCAGCCCGGATGAAGTCGACCGGGTCGTTAACGGTTCGCAACCCGGCATCCCTCTGCGCGCGATGAGCCACGTTCCGGCGGCCATCCCGCTGCGCCTGGAGAACCAGTATTTCACCCTTGATATGGCCCATCCGGCGGCGCGAGCGATGCTGTTGGAAGGCAGTTGTGTCTTTTACGTCCCCGGTCTGCTGGGCGCCCCTGAACTCGAACTCTATGCGGTACTGCGCTCATGAAACAGGATACGAATATCGACGCCCTGATGGCTGACGCCTGGTTGACGGTGACGGAACTGCGGTGCGGGGCGAGACTGGCCGACGGGGAGGGCGAACGCCTCTGGCGACATTGCGTAGAGCATATTGAAAAGGTCATGGCGGAACTGGAGACCGCGGGCCTCAGCGAGGCGAGCCGTCGGCATATTCTCTACGCCTGGTGTGCGCTGCTGGATGAGACAGCTAAAGGACGTGAAGGTGAGGATGATGCCTGCATCGTCTGGTATGACCGTCCGCTGCAGGCGAAATACTTCGGTGCCCTGGACGCCGGCGATGCGCTGTATGAGCGGATGCGACAGGTTCTGCATGAGCCCGCGCCGGATGTGGCGGTACTGACCTGCTTCCATCGCGTGTTGATGCTGGGCTTTAAGGGATGTTATGCCCTGGATGAGCCGGTTCGCGACCAGCTTATCACCAGACTGGCGGAGCGCGTTTCGCCGTTTGAAACCGACCAGAGCCAGCCTGTACTGGCGGGTATATCCGGGCGTAGCGGCCTGGCGGACGGGTTGCGACGCTGGCCGGTTTGCCTCGGGCTGTCGCTGGTTGCGATCGCCGCGCTGTGGCTGGGGCTAAATCATTGGCTTGATTCCCTGATTACAACCCTGCTGCCCGGGGCGGAAAAATGAGCGTGAGCCATTTGCGCCTGTTATGGCTCTGGGCCGGGATCCTTGCGGTACTGCTCTGTTTGCTGTTTCTGCCGCTGGCTACCAGCGGGCGGATTCTGGCTATTGCGCTGATCCTGACCGCAGTCATCGTTGCCCTGATTGTCGCCGGGCGCAAGGGGGAATGGGGACTTACAGAGGATGCCTGGCTGGATGACATTCCGGACGCGCCGTACCGCCTGCCGGTGGTGCTGGTCTGCGGTGATATCGCCAGGTGGCCGGAGTGCGGGGTGGTTTTGCGTACGACTCAGGGCTGCTGGTTAAATGTTCCTACCGCCGAACTGCAGCAGACGGTACGTACTCTTCTGTGCAAACGCCCGGATCTGATATCGCAGCTGGCGGTGATGGTCTGCGTTTGCCCGCAGTTGCACGGTGATGAGGCGGCGCTGGCGGTCGGGCTTAATGAGCTGCGCTGGCAGCTGAACCAGGCGCGGAGCGACTGCCGCCGCTCGGTGCCTTTACTACTGAGCAGTCACGTGGCAGGGGCGTCTGTTCCTCACTCGCTATGGCAGACAGCGCAGACCGGGGAAGCCATGCAGGTGTGGCAGGCGAATGACGCGCCTTGCTGCACCGGGACCTGGCTGGCGCAAAAGAACGGAAGGGAGCGTCTGGCCACACAGGTGAGGATGAATGCGCTGGTTCGCCTGACGCACGAGACGGCGCTGGCTATGCTGACGGCGCCCTCTGTTGATACGCCCCCGGTGATACCCGCTATGATGCTGTATCACATGACGCCGTCGGGGGCACCGGTTCTGCCTCAGAATCTGTGGCAGCGCTGGTTGTCTCATCATACCGCTCTGGGCTCACTACCTGGCTGGCAGCCCGATACCTCATCAGCGGATGTCCTGTTACCGGATTTTATTCTGCCACTGTTGCCATTGGGCGTCAGCGAGACGCCACGCGCCAGGATTTTACGCCGGGCGTTCTGTCTGTTCACCCTTGCCATTCTCATCGCACTGTGCGCCAGCGCGTGGAACAACCGCCAGCTACTGCAGCGGGTGGGGTTCGATATTCAGCACTATGAGCAGATTGCGATGGTTGACTACGCCTCGAAAGCCCGCGCCCTGCAAATCCTGAGTGGGGATGCGGTTCAACTGGATCAGTGGGCGCGCCGCGGTGAGCCGCTGAACCTGAGTCTCGGTCTGTATCACGGGGCCTATTTACGCATACCGGTGTTGGCCGCGATTCGTTCCTGGGAACCCCCACCTCCGCCACAAAAACCAGCACAAAAAACCGTGCCGAAAACCATCCGCCTCGACAGCATGTCGCTGTTCGATACCGGGAGGTGGGCGCTTAAGCCCGGATCGACAAAGCTGCTGGTGCACTCGTTGGTTGGCATCAAAGCAAAACCCGGCTGGCTGATTGTCGTTGCGGGCCATACCGACAGTACCGGTGAGGAAAAAGCCAACCAGATACTTTCGCTGAAGCGTGCCGAATCGGTGCGCGACTGGATGCGTGACACCGGAGATGTACCGGAGAGCTGTTTTGCGGTGCAGGGCTTCGGCGAGAACCGTCCTGTAGCCACCAATGAAACGGTTGAAGGGCGTGCGCTGAACCGCCGTGTCGAAATCAGTCTGGTACCGCAGGTGAATGCCTGCCAGCCACCGGGCATGCCTTCGGCCTTATCGCGGGAGAGCGGCGCGTCAATCAATGAAACGGAGAAGTAGCATGGCAACTCCGGTCTGCCTGTTGCTGAAGAGCAACGGCGGAGCGGATATCACAGACTCCCATTCGCCAAACGTAGGTGTCACTACTTGAGCCTGAAACGGGCAGGTTTTCCTGTCCGCAGTTATTTTGCTGAGCAGCCGCGGGGCAAGTGTTCAACAACGACAAAAATTGGTCTGCTGGCCTGATGCGCTTTGGTAAGTGAACAGCGACGGGCGGTAGCGTACCTGAAATGATTGAAGAGAAACTCTCATGGAAAATCCCGCCATTTTGTTACGTCGTCTTCACCCAAACTGCGCCCGCGCAACAGAAGGTCTCTTCTGCCTGCCGCCTGACGCCGGAAAAAGCCTGCTCTGCCAGCAGATATTACCGGCGGTAAGCCAGCTGCGCTTAAGCCCTGTGGCTGCAGGACAGTTGCCTCAGCGTCCTTCTCCGGGTCGGGACGATAAGAAAATGATTGCGATGACGTTTGAGAAAGAGGTGAGCGAATGAGTGATATCCCGGCACAGCAGTTCAGCCACAACCATCCTCTGTTAACGGTGCGCGGCTGCCGCGCCCTCCTGGACGTGCTGGCCTTTGAAGGCG